>WOZT01000265.1:0-2218 GCA_011620145.1 Gammaproteobacteria bacterium
CATTGCCAGATGTGTTTGACCTGCGTCAAGAACCCATTGCCGTGACCCAAAACGGTCATGCGGATTCATCAATCGGTCCAATCCGCTATGCTTGGACCCTTGCAAACGGCTCCAAGGGGGAGCCGGCAATCAGCCAGGGAGGCGACCATGGGACCATTGGAAGGCGTCAAGGTACTCGAAATTGCCGGGATCGGACCCGGCCCGTTCTGCGGCATGATGCTGGCGGACATGGGGGCGGAGATCCTGCGGGTCGACAAGAAGAATGTCCCCGGCCTGAGCGGCAAGTTCGACGTGCTGGGCCGTGGCCGGCGTTCGGTGACCGTCGACCTGAAAAAGCCCGAGGGCGTGGACACCGTGCTGCGCCTGGCGGAACGGGCCGACGTGTTGATGGAAGGCTACCGGCCGGGCGTGATGGAGCGGCTCGGCCTGGGGCCGGAGGTGTGTCTGGCGCGCAACCCCAAGCTGGTCTACGCGCGCATGACCGGCTGGGGCCAGTTCGGTCCCCTGGCCCATGCCGCCGGGCATGACATGAACTACATCGCCATCAGCGGCGCCCTGCACGCCATCGGCCGGGCCGGCGAGCGGCCGGTGCCGCCGATCAATCTGGTGGGCGATTTCGGCGGCGGCGGCCTGCTGCAGGCCTATGGCATCGTCTGCGCCCTGCTGGAACGGCAGCGCTCCGGCAAGGGCCAGGTCATCGACACCGCCATGACCGATGGCGCGGCGTTGCTCATGACCATGATGTATGGCTTCAAGGCAGCCGGCATGTGGAAGGACAGCCCGGAGAGCAACCTGCTGGACGGCGCCGCGCACTTCTACGATACCTACACCTGCAAGGATGGCCGCCACGTCGCCATTGGCTCGATCGAGCCGCAGTTCTATGCCTTGTTGCTGGAAAAAACGGGACTGAAGGACGACCCGGAATTCCGCAACCAGATGAACCAGCGCAAATGGCCGGAGCTCAAGGCCAAGCTGCAGGCCGTCTTCCTGACCCGGACGCGGGATGAATGGACCGAGATCATGGAGGGCAGCGATGTCTGCTTCGGGCCGGTGCTGAGCATGGAGGAGGCGCCGCGGCATCCCCACAACGTGGCGCGCCAGACCTTCGTGGAGCGTGACGGCGTGGTGCAGCCGGCTCCGGCGCCGCGCTTCAGCCGCACGCCGGGCGAGCTGCCCACGACGCCGCCCAAGGCGGGCCAGCACAACGACGAGGCGCTGGCCGACTGGGGATTGTCCGCCACGGAAATCGCGCAACTCAAAAGCCTGAAGGTCATCTGAGGCTTGAATCTGCCCCGCGCGGCGGCGCGTACCGCTGTGCGGGGAAGGGCCCAGATCAGGCGTCGTTGCGGCCGATGTCATCCAGGCGGCGCTTGAGCGCCATGCGATCCAGCGATGCCAGCGGCAGGTTGACGAAGATCCCGATGCGCCGTTCCAGATGCCGCAGGGTGTCGGCAAACGCCAGGTGTTTTTCCATCTCCGTGCCCTCGACAGCGGCCGGATCCGGCAATCCCCAATGGGCGCTCATGGGCTGGCCCGGCCAGATGGGACAGACCTCGCTCGCGGCCCGATCGCAGACCGTAAAGACGAAATCCAGCGGGGGAGCGCCGGGGGCGGCAAATTCATCCCAGCTTTTCGAGCGCAGTTCCGCGATGGGGTAGTTCTGCCGGCGCAGCAGTGCCAGGGCCAGTGGATGAATCTCGCCCTTGGGGAAGCTGCCGGCGCTGTAGCCACGAAACCGTCCATTGCCCAGCCGGTTGAGCACGGCCTCGGCCAGGATGCTGCGGGCGGAGTTGCCGGTGCACAGAAACAGGACGTTATAGGGTCGCTCGGACATGGGCGGTCTCTCCATCAAAAAGGGCCGGAAAAGGGCGGGCCAATGGGCACGCGGCGGCCCGCATCAACAGGCGCAGCGCAAAGTCTCCATCAAGGGCGCGCAGATGCTGGCATCGCCCTGGCAACAATCCTCCAGCAAATAGGCCAGCAGGGCCTGCATGGCGGCATGATCGGCGCGGTAGCGAATGACCCGCCCTTCGCGCGTGTTCACCACCAGATGGGCCTGATGCAGAATGCGCAAATGGGCGGACAGGGTGTTCTGCAACACCCCCAGCCTCATGGCGATGTCACCGGCCGGCAATCCCTCGGGTCCCTGCTGGATCAGCAGCCGGAAGATGCCGAGGCGGGTGCCATGGGCCAGCGCCGCGAGGGCTTGGAGCGCGTC
>WOZT01000265.1:2318-4140 GCA_011620145.1 Gammaproteobacteria bacterium
GGAAGATGCCGAGGCGGGTGCCATGGGCCAGCGCCGCGAGGGCTTGGAGCGCGTCAGGTTCGTTCATGAATTTATAATTCCAGAATTATGGAAGTATCGCAACCGGGATATTTAAATGCGGCGCTTGAAGAACTCGAGCCTTTAGTGCGCAGGACCATGGCTCGGCGGCGGCCGGGTCAGCCATTGTGTAGCCCGAAGGGACGGCCCATGCGATTGACTTGCGAATGGGTGGTCCGGATCGCCGCCTTGCGTTTGCAAGGCCTTACCGTCTGACGGATTTACAGCCCCGCTGTTTTCAGCAGCAAGCCCAGCACGGCGCAGCCGGCAATCACCTCGATCACGCTACGCTTGAAGTGAAACAGGGCCATCGCGGCGACCAGCGCGAGGAGGGCGGAGCGCCACTCAAATGGGCCAGAAAACCCCTGTGGCCACAGCACGTGGTAGCCGAAGAACAGCGCCAGATTGAGGATGACCCCCACCACGGCGGCGGTGATCGCAGTCAGCGGCGCGGTGAACTTGATGTCGCCGTGGGTGGATTCCACCAGCGGGCCGCCGGCGAGGATGAACAGGAATGACGGCAGGAAGGTGAACCAGGTCACCAGCACGGCGGCCAGCGCGCCGGCGAGGAAGTGTGATTCCGGCCCGAGCAAGGCATTCGCGTAACCACCGACAAAGCCGACGAACGCGACCACCATGATCAGCGGGCCCGGCGTGGTTTCGCCCAGCGCGAGGCCGTCGATCATCTGTGCCGGCGTCAGCCAACCGTAATGGCCGACCGCGCCCTGATACACATAGGGCAGCACCGCATAGGCGCCGCCAAAGGTCAGCAGCGCGGCCTTGGTGAAGAACCAGCCCATTTGCGTGAACGTATGCGACCAACCATTAGCGGCCGCCAGCAATCCCATCGGCACCGTCCAGAGCAGGGCGCCCACCGCAACCACCTTGAGCAATCCCGTCCAGCGGAAGCGGGCGTGCGCGGGCGTCGGGGTGTCATCGTCGATCAGCGCAGGCCCAAAGGATCTGGCCGTGCCGGCATGGCCGCCACCGGTCGTGAATCGGTCCGGTGCGATGCGGCCGCCGAGGGTACCGATCAATGCGGCGCCCAACACGATGAGCGGGAATGGCAGCTTGAAGACAAAGATCGCCACGAATGAAGCCGCCGCAATCGCCCACAGTGCGGGGTTCTTCAGCGCCCGTGAACCGATGCGGTGGGTGGCCTGCACCACAATGGCGGTCACTGCGGGCTTGATGCCGTAGAACAAACCCGCCACCAGCGGCATGTCCCCGAAGGCGATGTAGAGCCACGACAGCAGGATCAGGATCAGCAGCGAGGGCAGCACGAACAGCGTCCCCGCGACGATGCCGCCCCAGGTGCGGTGCATCAGCCAACCCAGGTAGATCGCCAGTTGTTGTGCTTCCGGGCCGGGCAAGAGCATGCAGTAGTTGAGCGCATGCAGGAAACGCCGCTCGGAAATCCAGCGCCGCCGCTCCACCAGTTCCTGGTGCAGGATGGCAATCTGCCCCGCCGGGCCGCCAAAGCTGATGAAGCCGAGCTTGAGCCAAAACGCAAAAGCCTGCCAGAAGCCAAGCTGTGGCGGCGCTAAGGGGGTGCGCTCGCTGGCAGTCGCATCAGGCGGAATCATGGAATCGATGCTCCGAGCCACAGCGGTACGCTTTCGGAACAGTCTATGTGAAAGGGCAATTCAGCGCCCGGCAAGCGGCAGTCAACGGTACAGGGGAAGACACAAAAAGCGGGGAGGCTGATGGCAGCCTCCCCGCTTGCGTCAAATGATGACGATTACGGCGTGGTGGGGGCAATCAC
>WOZT01000043.1 GCA_011620145.1 Gammaproteobacteria bacterium
AGCCGCCTGCCTTGGCCGAGAAGCCGCTCCTTCATGCAGTCGATCGGGCCTTCCCTGAATTGATCGCATGATATAGCCGGTATCTTTATTGCGCTGCTCGGCCCGGAGCAGCGCAGGGAGATTGGGTGTCAAATGCACCAAAAAAAACGCTGCCGGGCTCGCTTCCGGCAGCAGTCATTGAGTGGGCATGAAAGTTGGATCAGGCGGTGGCGGCCTGGACTTCCTCATGGGCGGCGGCCGCCATCAATTCCGGCCGGCCGCTGCGCAGATTGGCCTCATGCGCCAGGCGACGCTCCTCAGGGGAGGCATACAACCGATCCCACTCGAGCAGCGCCGGCGACCAGGTCCGATGCCACAGCGCGGGAATGATCGCCATCCCGATGGCGCGGAAATAGCCCATGTTGTGCGGCAGGCGCGGCGCATGCACATCTTCCAGCCGCCAGAATTCGCGGTTGGGGTCCAGATGATGCTGGGAGTGGCGGCCGATGTTATCCACGAACCAGTTGGTGACCCGATTGAAGGAATCCCAGGAATGGTGCGCCTTGATCTCCGATCCCGGCACCCGGACGATGCCGTAGTGCTGGCTGTAGGTGCCCAGCTTGTAGCCGAAATGGGCGTTGAGCACCGCCACCAGAAACCAGAACAAGCCCAGGACGCCGCTCACCGCCAGAATGAACACCACCAAGGCCGCTTCCGCCGCCCAGCCCTGCAACAAGCGATTACGCCAGGTCATGGCCGGTAGATCGAGCTTGGCCAGCCGATCCTTCTCGATGTTCCAGGCGGTCGAATAATCCTGCGGCGCCGTGCGCAGGAAATAGCGATAAACGCTCTCCCCGCGCAGGGCGGTGCTGGAATCGGCAGGCGTTCCCACCGTGAAGTGATGGCCGTAAGGGTGTTCGATGGCGTAGTAGGTGAACAGACCGAACAAGGAGCAAGCCCGGGAGCTGAACACCGAATAGGCTTCCCAGGTGCGGTGGGACAGCTCATGGCCGATGGACACCGAGCCGATGGACGCGATTTGTGAAAACAAAACCGCGGCAAGCAGATAGCTGCCGAAACCATCGCCGGCATGGGCCGCCACCATGTCGAAACCGGTCAGTGATTGGACGATCGAGGCCAGTGCAAACAAATCCCCGCCATTGTGGCCATGGGCCAGCATCCACACGAAAGCCCAGAAAGCCATCAGGCTCACTGGTAAATATGTCCACAGCATCCCCACAAAAATCTTAGGATGTCGATAGACGTGGGTCTGTTCGTCGTTGCCTGAGAGCCGTTCGGCGAAAGACAGGCCCAACAGCACGACGAGGACGCCGGTCAGGACATTGACCGGCCCCACGATCAGGGCATAGATCACTCCAATCGACAGGGCAATCGGAACAAAAAACCGCAAATAAGCCCACCCGGCGCGGGCAGGCGACGCAATACCATCCATGTCGTCCTCCTCCTGGGCAACCCCTTTGGGTCAGCCCCCTCATTGTTTTATAGGGTCAAAAGCAGCTTGCGCTACAGTCATAGCCAAGGTCAAGCAGACCCGCCTCTCACGCGGAAAAGCCAACCTCAAAAGCGATGCCAGACTTGCGCTCAGCCCATTCCTGCCGTGCATTCCATCAGCGGCCAGCCTCCCCGTGAAGAGCGCAAATAGGCAATCCCCTCTCGGGGGGAAGCCGCCGCTAAGCTTCTTCTGCCTTCAGATCCAGAACGTAGTCCCGGTAACGCTGGCGCAAGTCGGCTTTCAGGATCTTGGCCATGGCGTTCTTGGGCAGTTCATCCAGGAACACCACATGGCGCGGGCACTTGTAATCCGCCAGATGCTGGCGGCAGAACGCATTGATCGCCTCCGGCGTCAGATTGCCTTCACCACCCTTGAAGCCGGGCTTGGGCACCACCACGGCCAACACGTCCTCACCCAAATCCGGGTGCGGCACGGCGACCACCGCCGCCTCCAGCACCTCGGGCATCTCCAGCAACACCCGCTCCACCTCAATGGCGAAGATGTTGTAGCCGCCGCGCAACACCATGTCTTTCTTGCGATCGGTCAGATAGACATAACCGTCCGGGGCGATATAGCCCACATCGCCGGTATGCAACAACTCACCGCGCCAGAGTTCCTTGGTGTTCTGATCACCCTTGTAATAGCTGCGCCGGGCGATCCCCGAACGAAAGCAGATCTCGCCCACCTCGCCCTGGGGCAGGGCGTTGCCGTTGTCGTCGATGATCACCACCTCGCAACCGACCGGCTTCCCCACCGAGCCCGGGTGGTCAAGGATGTCGCGCGGGTTGGGGCCGATCATGCAGGCCGCCCCGGCGCCGCCCTCGGTCAATCCATAGCCGTTGAGCATCATGATCTTGGGCCAGACCTCCATCATCTTGCGCACGGTGTCGGGCTGGATCGGGGCGGCGCCGAAGAAGACAAACTTGAGCGAGCTGTAATCGTAATCCCTCGCCTTGGGGTGCTTCATCGCGAGGTTCAGCATGGTCGGCACGCCCATGATGGACGTCGCCCGGTGCCGCTCGATCGAGGACAGCAACTGCTCGGGATCGAATTTGGGCAGCACGATCTGGGTAATGCCGGCGCGGATGCTCATCAGCATCAGGCCATGGCAACCCGTGAAGCCGAACAAAGGCACCGCGTGCAACAGGCTTTCGCCGAACAGGGCGGAAAGCATCTGGCCCAGGTTCTGCTGCCCCGGCTGGTCGGCCAGATTGCCCTCGGGCACCAACACGCCCTTGGGCATGCCGGTGGTCCCGGAGGTATAGAGAAGGTCCGCCGGATCCAGATCGCTGGGCGGCGGATCAAGCGGCGGATGATCGGCCGACCCCGTATGCAGGACATCACCCAAGGCAATGAAGCCCGCTGGCGCCTCGTTGCCGGTGACGAAAAACGATTTCAGGTTGAAGTGGCCGGGACGGCCTTCAATATCGACGGGTTTGCCCTGCGCCAGCGCCGCCAGGGTGTCCAGATGCGCCGGACCACTGATCAAGGCCACCGCGTCACTGTGCTCCAGGACATAGTATTTCTCGGGCGGCGCCCAGCGCGTGTTGATCGGCACCGGAACGGCGCCCAGTTTGTGGATGCCGAAATAGCCGGCATTGAACAGACAGGCCTGATCATTGGCCAGCACCAGCGCCACCTTGTCGCCACGCCGCACCCCGGCGGCATGCAACTGGCTCGCAATGCGGCTACTGGCGGCGTCGAGTTCGCGGAACGTAACTTCGCCGTCCTGGGCAATAACAGCCTTCTTGTCGGGTTTTTTCTGGACGGACTGGTGCAACAGGTCAATGACAGCCATCGATATCTCCTCCTTGGATCATCGTGATGAGAGCCGGAACCGGCATCCGCTGGGCCCTCGACCAGCTTCCTGCCGGTGGGGTCGAATCTAACATACTCCTTGTTCAAATATTCACCCGCACCCCGTGCGACGCCACGACGCCCAGATAGGCGACAACCCACCGCGCCATCCTCAGCACCACAAACCCGCTGCCGCCGGGAGAAGCAAGCTGTCGAATCGGCGCCGTTGTGACCGATTCGGGGCGCGCCGCCTCCCCCTGATCTTTCCATTTTCCCGCTGGCCGCTGGCACGGGAATGGCCGACGAACCACGATTTTCCAGGCAGCACGGCGTGCAGTGGCGTGCGCTCAATCAACCTCACCGAACCGAAATCTCTTTATGGGCAGAGGCAAGGTTCGCGGGCGAAACGCAGGCTCTACCGGGCTTTCCACCACTATCCGAAAAAACGGACTGTTCTCGGTTCGTTGCCCCCTGTATTGGCAAGGGATCTGGCAACGCTGTGATGGACGCCGCACACCCTCAATAGCGTGAACTTCCAGCTCCTTGTTCGTCACGGAAAGCACCTTCACGCAGGCGAGCCAGCCCCGGCAGGCTGGGGCACCTGCGCCGCCATGCAACGCCCAGCCCCCTATCAGTCAGGCGTGTTCATTTGTGGATTGTCCGCCAGCGCATAGAGCTCGGAGCGCTGTTCTGCTGGCAACCGTGGAGCGCCATAAATTGCGCGCCGCACGCCCGGTTCGATTCCTGCTGCACAGGCATCACAACAGCCATTCGATGGGCAGCAGGGAGAGCAGGAACACGCCGCTCCGCTTCAGGAAA
>WOZT01000023.1 GCA_011620145.1 Gammaproteobacteria bacterium
CCCGTATATTGGGTCAGGTCCACCTGCACGGGGGTGATGGATACGCGCTTATGGGCCACGGCATGAAAATCCGTGCCCGGTCCGGCGTCCGCTTCCCCGCCCGCCGGGCCAATCCAGTAAATCGGCAGGCCGCGCGGATCGCGCGAGCAGATCACCCCTTCCGCCCGATGGCGCCGTCCCAGCCGGGTCGCCGCGTAGCCTTCCAGTTCCTCGAACGGCACATCCGGCACGTTCACGTTGAGGATGGTGTCGGCCGGCAGCGGCGTGTGGGCGAGGCGCTGGATCAATTGGGCGGCCACTCGCGCCGCGCAGGCGTAATGCCGGCAGGCCTCGCCCATGAGGGAAATCGCCATCGCCGGATAGCCCAGCGAGCGGCCCTCGATGGCGGCGGCGACGGTGCCGGAATAGAGCACATCGTCGCCCATGTTCGCGCCGGCATTGATGCCGGAGACCACCATGTCGGGGGTATGGTCGAGCAGGCCGGTAATGGCCAGATGCACCGAGTCGGTGGGCGTGCCGTCGACGCAGTAAACGGCTTCATCGCCGTGGCGGGTCACCCGCAGGGGGCGACTCAGGGTCAGGGAGTGGCTGGCTCCGCTGCGGTTGCGATCCGGCGCGACCACCACCACCTCCGCAAACGTCGCGAGTTCCTGGTGCAGTGCGCGCAGGCCGGGCGCCTGGCAGCCATCGTCATTGCTCAACAAAATGCGCACGGTCAGTGTCCCATGGTGGGCAGGAAAGTCCGGGGCATACGGTCACCCCGGTGTCCGGTTGCGATGGGATGACACTATACTGGAAGCCCCATTGCGGCCGGTAGCGCCTCGCGCGCGGGAGAACAATCATGGCGGAGCCCTCCAAGCCTGCGGCAGTCGACGAGGCCGGCTTGTTCCGCCAGGCGATGGCCGATGTCACGCCGCTGCCGCAAAACCGGCCATTGCCGACTGCGCCGCGGCCCCCGCCCAGGGCGCTGTTCCGCCTGGCTGACGAGGCCGCCGTCTTGCGCCAATTGCTCCACGGGCCGGATGATCGTGACCTGGAGTCGGGCGAGGACTTGCGCTACCTGCGCCCAGGGGTTTCTGAACAACTGCTGCGGCAGTTGCGACGCGGCCGCTACACCATCCAGGCCGAGATGGATCTGCATGGCCTGAACCGGCAGCAGGCGCGCGAGGAACTCAATGCGTTTCTCCAGGAGTGCCGAACGCTCGATCTGCGTTGCGTGCGCATTATCCATGGCAAGGGCCGCAGTTCTCCCCACGGTCGGGGGGTGCTCAAGGCCGCGGTCAACGGCTGGCTGACCCGCTGTGACCAGGTGCTGGCGTTTTGTTCCGCACGCCCGGCCGATGGGGGGACCGGTGCGATCTACGTGTTGCTCCGGCGCGCCAGAGGCTGACGGGTTTCAACCGGCGGCCTGGGACTCCAGCGCTTCCCAGCGGGCATAGGCGCCGGCCAGTTCGGTTTCCAGATCCTTGAGCGCCTGCGTGTCGGTGGCGATGGCCGTGGGATCGCGCCGGTAGAAGGCCGGGTCCGCCATGCGCGCAGTCAAGGCGGCTTGGGCCGCTTCCAGCGTTTCGATGCGCTTGGGGAGATCCTGGCGTTCCCGTTCATCCTTGTAGCTGAGTTTGCGTTTGGGCGCTGCGGGGATGGCGGCCGCTTGAGTCGTCGCCGCGGCTTTTGACGAGGGCGTCGATCCGGGCGTTGTCCGCCGCGCACGGCCGGCCTGACTCTGCCGCATGGCGTCGCTGTAGCCGCCGACATATTCCTCCACTTGTCCATTTCCTTCGAACACGATGCAACTGCCCACCACCCGATCCAGGAATTCCCGGTCGTGGCTCACCGCCAGCAGGGTGCCGTCGTAGGCCACCAGGCGCGCTTCCAGCAGCTCCAGGGTCTCCACGTCCAGGTCATTGGTGGGTTCGTCCAGCACCAGCAGGTTGGCCGGGCGGGCGAAGAGCTGGGCCAGCAGCAGCCGGTTGCGCTCACCACCGGAGAGCTTGGCAATGGGCGCGCGCGCCTGTTCGGGAGAGAACAGGAAATCCTGTAGATAGCCGATCACATGGCGGCTGCGGCCGTTGACGGTCACGGTGTCTTTGCCGCCGCCCACCACGTCCACCGGACGCTCGCTGTCGTTCAGATCCGCCCGCAACTGATCGAAGTAGGCCACCTCCAGCCGGGTCCCATGGCGGATTCGGCCGTGCTGGGGTTCCAGCTCTCCCAGCAGGATGCGCAGCAACGTCGTCTTGCCGCAGCCATTGGGGCCGACGATGCCGACCTTGTCGCCACGCAGCAGGGTGGTGGAAAAATCCCGGATCAGGGGGCGCTGGTCGGTAAAACCGTGGCTGATGCCGTCCAGTTCCGCCACCAGCCGGCCCGAGGGCGCAGCCGTTTCCAGTTCGATGCGTGCCTGGCCGGTCTGTGCGCGCCGTTGGGTGCGCTGTTGGCGCAGCGCTTCGAGTGCTCGCACCCGACCCTCGTTGCGGGTGCGGCGGGCCTTGATGCCCTGGCGAATCCAGCTTTCTTCCTGCGCCAGATGCTTGTCAAACAGGGCGCTGTGCCGCTCCTCCACGGCCAGAGCGGCTTCCCGCCCATCGAGATAGCGATCCAGATCGCCGGGCCAGCACGTCAGTTTTCCTCGGTCCAGATGCAGGATGCCGCTGGCGAGGCGGCGGATGAAGCGACGGTCGTGAGAAATGAACAGCAGGCAGCCTTTGAAGCGCTGCAGCAGCAGATCCTCCAGCCACTCGATCTGGACGGGGTCCAGATGGTTGGTGGGCTCATCAAGGAGCAACAGATCCGGCTCGCAGGCCAGGGCCCGCGCCAGCAGCACCCGGCGTTTCATGCCGCCGGACAGGGCGGCAAAGTCGGCTTCGGGGTCGACGCCCATTTCGGTGAGCCAGCGCTCGACCTGCCAAGACGCTCCACTGGCGGCGTGATCCCCTGTGGCTGTTTCCCCGAGGGGCCCTTGTGCAACCTCGGCCACGCTGCCGGTTAGTTGGGTTGGAATTTCCTGGGGCAGTAGCGCCACCCGCGTGCCGGATTGCAACCGCCGCTCGCCCGCGTCGGGGAGGAGATCGCCGGCGATCAGTCGCAGCAGGGAGGTTTTGCCGGCACCGTTACGGCCCAGCAGGGCCAGGCGTTCGCCGGCTTCAAGGGTGAGCTCGGCCTTCTCCAAAAGGACGGGACCGCCCAGGCGAAGGTCGATGTTGCGCAGGGATAGAAGCATGAGGACTCGGGCGCCGATAAAGCGCGATTCTAGCGTATTTCCCATTCTGTCCGGTGGATGGACCGGGGACGCGTGACTCGGAAAGTGCCGCGACGAGAAATCATCAGGTTGTCAGCGCCCAGAGTACAGGTTGACGAGGTTCTTCCTGATGCGAATGTGCCCACGTTCATCTCTGGGCTTGCAGCTCCCAAGGCCTTGCGCCCGCAGGATTTTTGGTGCCCCCTGTGCAGCGCGGCCCAAACAGGGACGCCCCGGCGCCGCTTCAGGGGCTGGATGCGGCAGCGTCGCGTGCCCGGACGCCCAGATCGGCCTGGTCGGTGAAGAATCCGTCGATCCCCAGCGACAGGAATACGGCTATCTCGCCCTGCAGGTCACCCCGGGCCTTGGGATCGGCGCCCTGACGATGGTTCGTTGGCAGGAAGCAATTTTCGGCGCGAAAGGTGTAGGGATGGACCTTCAATCCAACCCGATGGGCGTTTTTCACGAAATCGGTCGCATGAATTGGATCGAGGCGCCCCGCCCGGTCCAGCGGGAGAAGAAAATGGTTCTTCTCCGGACCCACGCCATCGGCATAGGTGGCGATTTGTGCCAGTCCCTCCGGAGTCGCCATCTGGTCGTAGCTCAGGCTGCCGCCCGCCGCCGCCACGTCATAGGGTTGGCCTTGCGGAGCGAGGAGCTGGATCAGGGGAATGCGAGTCAGGGAACGCAGCTTGCGCAGATTCGCCACTTCGAAGGATTGAATGAAAACCGGCTCGCCGCTGCCGAAACCGTCGCGATGCAGGGCTTCCAGCAGTGGCTCCTCCAACGGCAGACCCAACTGCTGGAAGTGGGTGGGGTGCTTGGTTTCCGGATAAATGCCGATCTTGCGGCCGGTGGC
>WOZT01000099.1 GCA_011620145.1 Gammaproteobacteria bacterium
TCGGCGGCGGACAGGGTCACGCGCTCCCCGGCCGGCGCCTGGCGCGCCACCTCGCGCAACAGCCCGGCCGCCTCCGGCAGGGCGAACTGTTCCCCGGCAATGCCCTCGATGAAGCGTCCGCCCAGCACCTCGCCCTGGGCTTCCAGCCGCCACAGCACATAGAGCAGCTCGCGCCAGGGCGGCAACGGCGATTCCCGCACCAACAGGGTCTTGAACACCACGCCATAGCGGCGCAGCAGCGTCCGGGCCACCTGTTCCAGCGTCTCCAGGGGCTGGGTGGGAAATCGTGCCGGCGCGGCATCCGGCAGCGCCATCGGCCGCAGGCGCGACCAGCGCCCGGCCCGTGCCAGCGGACTGTGCATGTTGTCCCTGCGGCCGCCCATCAGCCGGCCGGAGCGGCGAGCCCCCGCTGCCCGCCGCCGGAATCCCGCGAAACCATCGGCGGTGATCAGTCCCCAGCCGACCAGTTCCGCCAGCGCCGTCTCCAGATGGGCGGGCAACAGGCGACTGTCCAGGGCGAGCTCCTCAAAGAACAGCGCGCCCTGGGTGTCGAGCAGATCCAGCACCGACCGCGCCGCGCCGGACAGCGGCAGCCGTGCCGGATCGGTCGGGGGCGCGAGGCGCCGCCAATGGGCCAGTTGCGCCCGCGGCAGCAGGGCCAGCGGGATCTGGCGCAGGCTGCCACTGCGAAAGCGCGGACGCCCCTCGTCATCGGGGGCGGGCGGGTCCAGGCGCAGCCACACATAACGCCCCTGGGCCAGCAAGGCATCGAGAGCAGCGGGGGTGAATCCCGCCACGCGGGCCGGTAGCAGGTAGCGTTCCCAGGTGCCGGCGGGGGCCGAGCAGCCCGCCAGCCGATCCAGGGCGGCGCTCAAACTCGCCTCGCCGGACGGCGGGCTGTCCAGGCCATGCCAGCGGAACAGGAAACGCTGAAAATCGCGCGGGGCGACCGGGTCCTGCCGGGCGCGCCGCTGTTGCAGGCTGGCCCGTTGCAGGCGAATCAGCACCCGCCGCTCGCACCATTCCGTCGTCCCGGGCGCGGTGAAAGCCCCGGCGATCACCTCACCCTGACTCGCCAGGGCGGCCAGCGCCGGTTCCACTTCCGCCGCCCGCCGGCCCAGGGGCGCCGCCAGCGCCGCCGCGCTCACCGGCCCGCATCCGGCCAGGCGACCGGCCAGCAGCGCCTGCAGGGCCAGCGCCGGCTCCTCGGACGCAGCAGGCTCCGGAACGGACGCCCCATCGATCCGTGCATCGGGACACACGGCCCGCACCTCGGCCAGCCGTTCCCGCGCCACCCACAGGGTTCCCGCACCGGCAATCGCCACGCGCCGGGCGCGGCCGTCTCCGATGAGCGCCTCCAGCCAGGCGGCGGCCTGGGGATGGCAGGCGAGCCCTTCGGCCGCGGTGAGAAACCCCAGCACCTGCAGCGCATCGAGGAGCTCCTCGGCATCGCGCGGCGCGGGCCGGATCTGGGCCAGGATCGCCGCCAGCACGGCATCCTCGAAAAAGCCCGGCGCGTCGCTGGCCGCGGCGGCCCAGACCGCGCCACGGGTGCTGACCGAGCGGGTGCGCCGCTCCTCCGCCGCGCCGTCGTCCAGAAAGGCATAGGGCCGCGCGTTGAGGATTTCCGCCGCCAGCGGGGAGGGCGCGGGCAGGTCGCGGCCGCTCACGCGGATCGCGCCGGATTCCAGATCGGCCAGCAGCCGTTCCAGTCCCGCCGCGTCCATGACCTCCTCCATGCAATCCCGCAGGGTCTGGGCGATCAGGGGATGGTCCGGAATCTCGCGTTCGCCCTGGATGTTTTCCAGGCAGGCGAGCTGATCCGGAAACACCAGCGCGATGAGGTCCTCGGCATCCTGGCGCTGGAATTGCGGTGGGCGCCGGCGGCCGCCCTGGCGGCGCGGGATGGTCAGCGCGGTGGTGGCGACCCAGCGCCAACGGGTGGCGAAGAACGGCGCGTCCAGCAGCGCCTGGCTCAGCACGCCGCGCACGCTGCGGCTATGCAGAAAGCGCGGCACATCCAGCAGATCGAAGGCATGGGTGGGCCCCAGGGACAGGATCAGACTGTCCTCCAGGGCCGCGGCCTGCAGCTCGAAGTTGAACTGGCGGCAGAAGCGCTTGCGCAGGGCGAGGCCGAAGGCGCGGTTGAGGCGCGCGCCGAAGGGGCTGTGGATCACCAGATGGGGATCGCCCACCTCATCGATGAAGCGTTCCAGGATCAGATGGCGCTGGGTCGGCAGCGCGCCCAGGGCGGCATAGGCGGCGCCCAGATACTGGGCGAGCTGCTCCGCGGCGGGCAGGGACAGCCCATAATCCTGGGCGAGGCAGGTGCGCGCCTGATCCAGCCCGCCGGCCGCAAGGGCCGCCTCGACCGTGGCGTTCAGACGGGAGACCGCCGCGGACAGGGCGTCGCTGCGCCCCGGCGCCTCGCCCAGCCAGAACGGCATGCCGGGCGGCGCCGCGCCCGCGTCCGCGACATGGACCTGGCCGGTTTCCACCCGCAGGATGCGATAGGCGCGGTTGCCGAGCTGGAAGATGTCCCCGGCCAGGCTCTCGAAAGCGAAATCCTCGTTCACCGTGCCGACGCGCAGCCCTTCCGGTTGCAGCACCACGTCATAGTCGAACAGGTCGGGAATGGCGCCGCCGTTGAGCAGGGCCGCCAGGCGGGCGCCGCGGCGTGGCCGCAGCCAGCCGGCGACCGGATCGCGGAACAGGTGGGCGCTGCGCCGTCCCCGCCGTGTGGTGACGCCGTCGCTGAGCAGATCGAGCACCTGCGCGAAGTCGCCCCGCGCCAGCGCCCGGTAGGGCCAGGCTGCGGTGACCTGCCGCCACAGGTCGTCCTCGGTGATCTCGCCGCGGGCGGCGACCTCGGCGACGATCTGCTGGGCCAGCACGTCCAGCGCGCCGGTGGGCACCTGCAACTGGTCCAGCGCCCCGCTCCGCACCGCCGCCAGCAGGGCCGTGCATTCCACCAGATCGTCCCGGCTCAGGGGGAACAGCCGGCCCTTGGGGATGCGCCCGACGCCATGGCCCGAGCGGCCCACCCGCTGCAGCAGCGGGTTGATCGCCCGTGGCGAGCCGATCTGGCAGACCAGGTCCACCTCGCCGATGTCGATGCCCAGTTCGAGCGAGGCGGTGGCCACCAGCACCCGCAGCGCGCCGCTCTTCAGCCGGGTTTCCGCATCCAGGCGATGCTCCCGGGCCAGGCTGCCGTGGTGGGCGCCGACTGCTTCCCGGCCCAGCCGTTCGGCGAGCTGCCGCGCCAGCCGCTCGCACAGGCGGCGCGTGTTGACGAAAACCAGCGTGGTGCGATGGGCCCGCACCCGTTCCGCCAGCCGGTCGTGGATCTCGTCCCAGACGGCATTGGAGGTGACTGCGTCCAGCGGCGTGTCGGGCAGCTCCAGTGCCAGGTCCCAGGCCCGTTGATGGCCGGCGTCCACCACCGCGCAGCCGATGGGCCGGCCGGTGAGGAAGGCGGCGATCTCTTGCAGGGGGCTTTGGGTGGCGGACAGGCCGATGCGCTGGGCGCGCCGCCCGGTGAGGGCATCGAGCCGCGCCAGCGACAGCGCCAGATGGGCGCCGCGCTTGGTGGCGGCGAGGGCGTGGATCTCATCGACGATGACGGTGCGCACCGTGCCCAGCATGCGCCGGCCCGAGGCGCTGGTGAGCAGCAGATAGAGCGATTCGGGGGTGGTCACCACGATGTGGGGCGGGGTGCGGCCGGCGCGCTGGCGTTCGCCGGCCGGCGTATCGCCGGTGCGCACCCAGCTGTGGATGTTCACTGCCGGCAGACCCGACGCCTGGATCGCCTCGGCGATGCCGTGCAAGGGCTGTTGCAGGTTTTTCTCGATGTCGTTGGACAGGGCGCGCAGCGGCGAGACATAGAGCACCCGCGTCTCATCGGGCAGGGCGCCGGCCAGGCCCTCCCGAACCAGGCCGTCGATGGCGGCCAGGAAGGCCGCCAGGGTCTTGCCCGAGCCGGTGGGGGCGGCGATGAGGGTATCGAGGCCTGCCGCAATGCGCGGCCAGGCGGCGGCCTGCACCGCGGTGGGCGCGCCGAAGCAGCGCGC
>WOZT01000255.1 GCA_011620145.1 Gammaproteobacteria bacterium
TCACCGGCGGTCTGCCTCGGGTCGCGGACTTGTTCGAGGCGCGCAAGCCCAAGGAACCAGCGATTCTGGCCGAAGTGGCGGGAACCGTGTCTTTCGGTAAGGACACCAAAGGCAAACAGCGTTTGGTCCTGACCGACAGCGAGGGTGCACAGCATGAAGTCCTCGTGCCCAAGTGGCGCAACGTCACCGTGTTCGAGGGTGAATCCGTTGAACGTGGGGATGTGGTGGCTGATGGCGAACCCAATCCTCAGGACATTCTGCGCCTGCTGGGAGTGGAGGCCTTGGCAGAATACTTGGTCAAGGAAATTCAGGACGTGTACCGTCTGCAGGGCGTAAAGATCAACGATAAGCACATCGAGACGATCATTCGCCAGATGCTGCGCAAGGTGGAGATCGTTGATTCCGGCGATACCCGATTCCTGCGGGGTGAACAGGTTGACCGCGCTCGCCTGGTGGAAGAAAACGACGCGGCGCTGGCCGAAAACAAGCTGGCCGCGCGTTGGGATCCCTTGTTGCTGGGGATCACCAAGGCTTCCTTGGCCACGGAGTCCTTCATTTCGGCGGCTTCCTTCCAGGAGACTACCCGCGTATTGACCGACGCTGCTGTTCGCGGGGTCATGGACCCGCTGCGCGGACTCAAGGAAAACGTCATCGTGGGGCGGCTGATCCCTGCTGGAACAGGGCTGGCCTACCACACTCATCGGCGTGAGCTGCGCGGTGCGGGCATGAGTCTGCTGGAGGTGGAGCATGCGGCGGCCAGCGCCTCCACAGCCCCCCGTCCCGAGGATGTGTTCGAAGATCGCTGAGAACTGTCCGTGTTCATCTCGGAGGGGGCTTGTGCCCCCTCTTTCTTTTGGGCGAACAGTCAATTTAGGTTGACAGTACACCCTCGCATCTCTAAAATTGCGCCTCTTTCATGTCTGGCGGCCCGCGCGCCTATCCTCCCTTTTCGATACGACGAGTGGTTCATGGCAACGATCAATCAGTTGGTTCGCAAGCCGCGTCGCAGCAAGGTAGCCAAAAGCGACGTACCTGCGCTGGAGCAATGCCCGCAACGCCGGGGTGTCTGCACGCGCGTGTACACCACGACGCCAAAGAAGCCGAACTCGGCGCTCCGCAAGGTGGCTCGTGTTCGCCTGACGAATGGCTTTGAAGTGACGGGTTACATTGGCGGTGAAGGTCATAACCTCCAGGAGCATTCGGTGGTTCTGATCCGCGGCGGCCGCGTGAAGGACTTGCCCGGCGTGCGTTATCACATTGTTCGCGGCAGCCTGGATACTGCGGGCGTAGCCAAGCGTCGCCAGGCGCGTTCCAAGTATGGCGCGAAGCGTCCCAAGAGCTGATTGGTCGGGTTTTGGTCGCTAACGCGGCGGAGTTGAAAAATGGCAAGAAGAAAGATTGCAGCCAAGCGAGCCATCCTTCCCGACCCCAAGTACGGAAGTGAGCAGCTGGCGAAGTTTGTCAATATGGTGATGTGCGACGGCAAGAAGTCGATCGCCGAGGGCATCGTCTACAAGGCGCTTGATGAAGTCAGTCTGAAGCGTGGCGGGGACCCTCTGTCCGTCCTGGATGCTGCCCTGGAAGCGGTGCGTCCGGCGGTTGAAGTAAAGTCGCGTCGCGTCGGTGGCGCCACTTACCAGGTTCCAATTGAAGTACGGCCCACGCGCCGCACCGCTTTGGCGATGCGCTGGATTATCGATGCGGCTCGGGCGCGCGGGGAGAAATCCATGGTGCGTCGGCTGGCGGGTGAACTGATGGATGCGGCGGATAATCGCGGCACGGCAGTCAAAAAGCGGGAAGAGACCCATCGCATGGCGGAAGCCAATAAAGCCTTCTCCCATTTTCGCTGGTAAGTATCCGTCTCGGACCAAAGGAATTTTCAGGTGTCTCGCAGAACCCCTATCAATCGCTACCGCAACATCGGGATTTCCGCGCATATCGATGCCGGGAAAACCACGACCACGGAGCGCGTGCTGTTCTATACCGGCGTCAGTCACAAGATTGGCGAAGTCCACGATGGCGCTGCCACCATGGATTGGATGGAGCAGGAGCAGGAGCGCGGGATCACCATCACCTCGGCGGCGACCACCTGTTTCTGGAGCGGCATGGGGGCGAATTTCCCTGAGCACCGCATCAACATTATCGACACCCCGGGCCACGTAGATTTCACCATCGAAGTCGAACGCTCCATGCGAGTGCTTGATGGCGCTTGCATGGTGTATTGCGCGGTGGGTGGGGTTCAGCCCCAGTCCGAGACGGTATGGCGTCAGGCCACCAAATATGGCGTGCCCCGGATCGCTTTTGTCAACAAGATGGATCGCGCCGGCGCCGACTTTTTCAAGGTCTGCGAGCAGATGCGCGATCGGCTGCGCGCGACTGCGGTGCCGATCCAGATCCCGATTGGCGCCGAAGAGAACTTCAAGGGTGTCGTTGATCTGGTCAAGATGAAGGCCATCCTGTGGGATGAGGAAAACAAGGGCACCACGTTCCGCTACGTCGATATTCCTGCAGAATTGCAGGAGCAGGCCGACGAGTGGCATGAAAAGATGGTCGAAGCCGCTGCCGAATCCTCTGACGTCCTGATGGAGAAATACCTCGAAGGCGAAAAGCTGACCGAGGAAGAAATCAAGCAGGGGCTGCGCAAGCGCACCATCAATCTTGAAATCTTTCCCATGCTCTGTGGTTCTGCCTTCAAGAACAAGGGTGTCCAGGCGATGCTGGATGCCGTGATCGAGTATTTGCCGGCGCCCGGTGATGTGCCCGCCATTCGGGGCATCGATGCGCACAGCGAAGAGCCGGTCGAGCGTCATCCGGTTGATGAGGAGCCCTTTTCGGCGCTCGCTTTCAAGATCATGACGGATCCCTATGTGGGTACGCTGACCTTCGTGCGTGTGTATTCAGGTGTGCTGTCCTCCGGCGACACCGTGTACAACTCCCAGAACGACGGCAAGGAGCGCATTGGCCGCATTTTGCAGATGCACGCCAATCAGCGCGAAGAAATCAAGGAATTGCGCGCTGGCGACATCGGCGCCTGCGTGGGTCTCAAGGACGTCATCACGGGTACGACCCTGTCCGCGCTCGACAAGCCGGTCATTCTGGAGAAGATGGAATTCCCCGAGCCCGTCATTGCGGTTGCAGTCGAGCCCAAGACCAAGGCCGACCAGGAAAAGATGGGTATCGCGCTGCAGAAGCTGGCGCAAGAGGATCCTTCCTTCCGTGTCCGCTCGGACGAAGAATCGGGGCAGACCATTATCTCCGGGATGGGCGAGCTGCATCTTGAGATCTTGGTGGATCGCATGCGCCGCGAGTTCAAGGTGGAAGCGAATGTCGGCAAGCCTCAAGTGGCTTATCGCGAAACCATTCGCAAGACGGTTGAGCAGGAAGGCAAGTTTGTGCGTCAGTCCGGCGGTCGTGGCCAATATGGCCATGTATGGCTGCGGATCGAGCCCCGCGAGCGTGGCGCCGGTTATGAATTCGTGAATGGCATTGTGGGCGGTGTCGTGCCGCGGGAATATATCCCGGCGGTTGACAAGGGCGCCAAGGAACAGCTCGAAAACGGTGTCATCGCCGGTTTCCCGATGGTGGATGTGCGCGTTACCGCGTTCGATGGGTCCTACCATGATGTCGACTCCAATGAAATGGCCTTCAAGATTGCCGCCTCGATGGGTGTCAAAGAAGGTGCGCGCAAGGCCGATCCGGTGTTGCTTGAGCCCATGATGAAAGTCGAGGTCGAGACTCCGGAAGATTACATGGGCGATGTGATCGGCGATCTTAATCGTCGTCGCGGTCTGGTTCAGGGGATGGAAGATGGTCCATCCGGAAAGATCGTTCGTGCTGAGGTGCCCCTGGCCGAGATGTTCGGTTATGCCACTGATTTGCGCTCCCAGACCCAGGGCCGAGCCGGGTACAGCATGGAATTCTCACGCTATGCCGAGGCGCCCAACAGTGTCGCCGAAGCAGTCATCAAGAAAGCGTCTTAAAGCCAATTATTGTTTTCGCGAGGTTAATGAGCCGTGGCCAAGAGCAAGTTTGAGCGTACGAAGCCGCATGTGAATGTGGGGACGATTGG
>WOZT01000049.1 GCA_011620145.1 Gammaproteobacteria bacterium
ACCTGGCACCTGGACATCGAGGAGTTCCTGGAACTGCGCAAGAACACCGGCGATGAGCGCCGCCGCTGCCACGACATGAACACCGCGCATTGGGTGCCCGACCTGTTCATGCAGCGCGTGGCCGAGGGCGGCGACTGGACGTTGTTCTCACCGGACGAGGTGCCGGATCTGCATGAGCGTTACGGGGCTGACTTCGCCGCCGCCTATGTCCGTTATGAAACCATGGCGCGCGCCGGCACGATCCGCAACGCCCGCACCGTCTCCGCCGTTGCCCTGTGGCGGCGGATGCTGACCATGCTGTTCGAGACCGGCCACCCCTGGATCACCTTCAAGGATCCCTGCAACCTGCGCTCGCCGCAGCAGCATGTGGGCGTCGTGCACTCCTCCAACCTGTGCACCGAGATCACGCTGAACTCCAAGGCGGGCGAGGAAATCGCCGTATGCAACCTGGGCTCGGTGAATCTGGCGGCCCATATCGGGCCCGCAGGACTCGATCTGGAGCGGCTGCGCCGCACCGTGCAGACCGCGCTGCGCATGCTCGACAACGTCATCGACCTCAACTACTACACGGTGCCGGCGGCGCGCGCCGCCAATCTGCGCCACCGCCCGGTGGGATTGGGCCTGATGGGCTTCCAGGATGCGCTGCATGCCTTGGGACTGGCCTATGACAGCCTTGATGCGGTCGATTTTGCGGACCGTTCGATGGAAGCGATCAGCTACTTCGCCATCGAGGCCAGCACGCAGCTCGCCGAGGAACGCGGACGCTATCCCAGTTTCGAGGGCTCGCTGTGGAGCCAGGGCGTTTTGCCCATCGACTCGATCGCCTTGCTGCACGCCGCGCGGGACGCGGGCGAGCTGGAAGTGGATCGCACCGCCACGATGGACTGGGCGAGCCTGCGCGAGCGGGTGCAGCGGGTCGGCATGCGCAATTCCAATACCCTGGCGATCGCCCCCACCGCGACCATCAGCAACATCTGCGGTGTCTCGCCGAGTATCGAGCCCAC
This sequence comes from Gammaproteobacteria bacterium, assembly GCA_011620145.1. Taxonomy (GTDB): domain Bacteria; phylum Pseudomonadota; class Gammaproteobacteria; order UBA5335; family UBA5335; genus Macondimonas. The sequence goes on from WOZT01000049.1 coordinate 1,005, forward strand.
CTACCAGAACCTCTACGTCAAATCGAATCTGTCCGGCGAGTTCACGGTCATCAATCCCTTCCTCGCCGCCGAACTCAAGGCACGCGGGCTGTGGGACGCCGTGATGGTGCACGACCTCAAGTACTTCGACGGCTCGGTGCAGTCCATCGACCGGGTGCCGGCGGAGATCAAGGCGCGCTACAAGACCGCCTTCGAGATCGAGCCGCACTGGCTGGTGGAAGCAGCCGCGCGGCGCCAGAAATGGCTCGATCAGGCCCAAAGCCTGAACCTCTACGTCGCGGAGCCCTCGGGTCCCCGACTGGACGCGCTCTACCGGCTGGCCTGGCAGCGCGGACTCAAGACCACTTACTACCTACGCACCCTCGGCGCCACCCACGCCGAAAAGGCCACCATCAGCGACGCGCGCCTGAACCGCGTCGATGCCGGCGCGGCTGCGCCAGCCTTCGCCGACGCCTCGACCTGCGCCATCGATGACCCGGCCTGCGAGGCATGCCAATAGACGACGTGACGGGCACCGATCTGTGGATCAATCGGCCACGCACGATTGCCCCACGATCGGGGCTGGGGGATTTCCTGGCGGACCCGGTGGCGACCGGGATGTCTTCACGGCGCATCCCCAGGAGATTCCCCCGCCCCTCACCCCATGGCCGCAAGCAAACATTTCACCCAATCTGGAGAATCCCATGCTCGACTGGACTACCTCGACGTCCCCCGCGTCACAACGCCTTGAGCCTGCGCTTGCGGACAACCCGCTCGATGGCACTGCGACCGAGAATCCGCCCGCAGAAAGCCGGGCCGATCCATCCACATCCCGACTGGTCACTGCCGCGCCGGGGCTGGAACCCATCGCCTTGGGCGCCGCGCGCATCCAAGTGGATGACAAACGCATCATCAATTGCCGCGCCGACCTGAACCAACTGGTGCCTTTCAAATACGCCTGGGCCTGGGAGAAATACCTCGCCGCCTGTGCCAACCACTGGATGCCCAACGAAATCCCCATGGCGGCGGATATCGCCCAGTGGAAGGACCCGAACAGCCTCACCGAGGACGAACGCACGATCATCAAGCGTGCGCTGGGTTTCTTCTCCACCGCCGATTCCCTGGTGGCCAACAACCTGGTGTTGGCGGTCTATCGCCACCTGACCAACCCGGAATGCCGCCAGTACCTGCTGCGCCAGGCCTTCGAGGAGGCGCTGCACACCCACTCCTACCAGTACATCATCGAATCGCTGGGGATGGATGAGGCCGAGATCTTCAACATGTATCGCGAAGTGCCCGCCGTGCACGACAAGGCGGCCTGGTCCCTGCCGTTTACCGAGTCCCTGGCCGATCCCGGCTTCCAGACCGGCACGCTGCAGGACAATCAGCGCCTGTTGCGGGATTTGATTGCGTTTTATGTGGTGTTCGAGGGGATCTTTTTCTACGTCGGCTTCGTGCAACTGCTGTCTTTCGGTCGGCGCAACAAGATGACCGGCACCGCCGAGCAGATCCAGTACATCCTGCGCGATGAGTCGATGCACATGAACTTCGGCATCGACGTCATCAACCAGATCAAGCTGGAAAATCCGGAGGTTTGGACCGCGTCCTTCCAGCAGGAAATGCGCGAGCTGATCCTCGATGCCACCGAGCTGGAGATCCGCTACGCCCACGACACCCTGCCGCGTGGCGTGCTGGGCCTCAATGCCGGCATGTTCGTCGAATACCTGCACTTCATCGCCAACCGCCGTTGTCAGCAGATTGGTCTCGCCGAGCTGTTTCCCGGCGCCGCCAACCCCTTCCCCTGGATGAGCGAAATGCTGGACCTGAAAAAGGAGAAGAATTTCTTTGAAACCCGCGTCATCGAATACCAGACCGGCGGGGCCTTGAGTTGGTGATCAGCAAGCTCAGGCACCGTCAAAGCCTTATGCCCCCATTCCGACAATTCCAGCAGAGCGATCCCGCATTACCAGAGCGCGCGGTACCAGAAATGGCAGGCGCGACAACTGCCGGCGGCATCCTGGAGCGCGGCGCGCGTCCGATCAGGGCTGCCTGCCTCGGCGGCCCGGTTCAAATCTGCCAACGCGGTGTTGAGTCGGGCCAAGCGTTGGGCGAAATCATCCGGATTGCGCCAAATGGCGGCGCGAGCGCGGGTTTTTCCTTGGTCGGAGCCAGGTGGGAAAGCGTCCCGCAGATGAGCGCCCGTCACGACCAGCGATTGGGTCAGTGGCCTGATCTGGGCCATGGTTTCGGCATTGCCCTGCTTGAGCAATTGGGCGACCTTGGCAAGGTCATCGCTCAGGCTTTCATAGCTGCGTTGGCGCCTTTCGATCACCTCCTCCACGGAAAGGCTGGATTCGGCCAGCGCAGCGCCAGCAATCAGAAACAGCAGGGCACAGATTGAGCCATGGGTAACGCGTGTGCCTGTCATCAAGCGATCCCCTATCCGGCAGCGGTGGCCTGTTCGGTTTCAACCCTAGCCCAGACTGGGTTGGGTCGCCAACTTGGCCTGTCAAATCCAATGAAAGACAAGCAAATACGCGGCGGACGCACGCGAAAAATCGCGCTCAAGACAGTCGATTTGTGGGTTCCACGTGAGGTTCTCCTGACTGTAGAGGAGCGGGGATGCCGCGCCAGGCGACGCCAACCGCAAGCAAGGCAGACAACGCGGACATGGCGAACACCCCGCCGCGCCATCCGGCTGACCACAAGAGTCCACCGAGCGCGCTGCCCATGATCCCGCCGGCCCCGAAGCCCAAGGCGCTATAGAGTGCTTGTCCACGCCCCTGCAGCGTGCCGGGAAACAGGGCATACACATAGCTCATGCCGACGGCGTGACACAGGCCGAAACTCGCCAGATGCAGGATCTGGGCCGCAATCAAAGGCAGCGGATGACTCGCCAGGGTGCTGATCAATACCCAACGCAACACCGTGAGCAGCAAGGCGACCAACAACAGGCGCCGCCGACCAAAGCGTTCGAAGAGCCTCGGCGCGGCCCAGAACAGGCCAATTTCCGCCACCACCCCCAGCGCCCACAACAGGCCGATGCTGCGGCGGT
>WOZT01000260.1:0-2269 GCA_011620145.1 Gammaproteobacteria bacterium
GGATGCGCGAGACCACGGGGCCGCGCAAGGGCGTTGATTGTACCGGATCAGGCCAGTCAGGGTTTAATGCAAGGACCTCCGTGGGCATGGCGACAGCCGCCCGCAACAGGCAGGATCAATGGCCCATCAATCCACGATGGCAAAGCCATGCGCCTTGAGTTTGGCGAAGCCTTGGGGCGGCAGCGCGTCAAGCGAGTTTGTGCACGGATTCCATACCGATAGAAAGGCGACCGGGACGACTGCCCCGGTCGATAGCAACTGCAATTCAGCGCAACAACCGCCGGGAGTCGCCGCTGTCAGTGCCCCAGCATCCAGGGACGCCCGCCGCCGACCCCATGGCCCGCGTGACCACAGCCCGGCCCGTGCGTATGACCCGCCGGTGACGGGGCAGATTCGCGGCGCACCAGACGCGGCTCGTGGGCACTGCGTTCATTGCGACTGTGTGCCTGGCGAGTGGCGGCCGAGACCTGGCGCAGGCCCGGCAGGGAAATCAAGCGTTCGCCCGCCTGCGCGCAACTGGGGCAATCCGCCGGCGCGTTGCGGTCCTTCATGGCACGCAACTCGGTAAATGGACCACAGCTCGCACACTGGTATTCATACAAAGGCATGCGGGATTCTCCTCAAGAGCGCTCGACCTGGAAATTCGGGTTTGCAGAAACTCAGCCGGCTGCGGCCAGATCCGCTCCGCCACTGACCATGATCTTGGGACCCGTGGCGTTGGGCATGATGTCGAAATCGAAAATCTCGGTCGGGATCCACAAGGTGGCGCAGGCGTTGGGAATGTCGACGATGCCGCTGATATGCCCTTCAACCGGCGCGGTCCCCAGAATGGCGTAGGCCTGTTCGCCGGTGTAGCCGAATTTCTTGAGATATTCGATGGCGTTGAGACAGGCCTGGCGATAGGCCACATGGGCGTCCAGGTAATATTGCTTGCCCGATTCGTCCACCGAAATGCCCTCGAAGATGAGGTAGTTGCTGTAGCGCGGCTCCATGGGGCTGGGTTTGAAAATCGGATTCTGGATGCCGTATTTCGCCATTCCGCCCTTGATGATTTCCACATGCAGATCGATCCAGCCCGCCATCTCGATGGCGCCGCAGAAGGTGATTTCGCCGTCGCCCTGGGAAAAATGGATGTCCCCCATCGATAAACCGGCGTTTTTGACATACACCGGGAAATACACCTTCGATCCCCGGGACAGGTTCTTGATGTCGCAATTGCCCCCATGCTCGCGCGGCGGGACGGTGCGCGCGCCTTCGAGGGCGGCGGCCTGAGCAGCACTGCCGGTCAGGCGGCCCATCAGCGCCGAGCTGGGATTGGGCGGCAAGGCCAAAGCCGGAACGCGGTTGGGATCGGTATCAATCAGCGCCTGCTCGCGGGCATTCCAGCGCTTGAGCAAATCCATGGAGGGCAGGCAGCCGATCAGCCCCGGGTGCATCAGGCCCGCGAAACGCACGCCGGGAATATGGCGCGATTCGGCATAGATGCCTTCGAAATTCCAGCACGCCTTGCGGGCATCGGGATAGTGATCGGTCAGAAAACCGCCGCCATTGCTCTTGGCAAACAGTCCCGTGAAGCCCCATTCGGAATCCGGCAAGCTGCCAATGTCGAGGATATCAACCACCAGCAGGTCGCCGGGCTCGGCGCCCTCCACCCCGATCGGGCCACTCAGGTAATGCACCTTGGTGAGATCCACGTCCCGGATGTCGTTGGCCGAATCGTCATCCAGGATCTGGCCACCGGTCCAGTCGATGCACTGGACCCGGAAGCTGCTGCCGGGCTTGACCATTTCCACGATGGGTAGATCCGGATGCCAGCGGTTGTGCAGGACACTGGCCTGTTCTTCGGGTGGCTTGGAAAGATCGACCTCGATCAAGGGCTGAGGCATAAATCATCTCCCGTATTCGGAACCTGGTATTCGGATGGCAAATCGTTCGAACAACGCCGTGGTACGGCCCAGCAACCAGCCCCCCGTGATCACGGCAAAGAGCAAGGTCCCCGATGATCAGAGCAACCGTCATGCCAGCCAGCAAAACCTGCCGAAATACGCGATAAAAACCAATGGCTTGAAATGATCGATCGATCATAGGCCCGGCCTTGGCAGCAGCGCGCCCATGCCTCGATGCCGGCGAAATGTTCAACATTGTTTGAATTTGGCGAGTTTGCCCGGGCGCAGTAATCCATCGCCTGCACTGCTTCGGTGCATGCGCCACGAGGACAACCGCAAAAATCATCCACTTAGCGAAGGCGCATTCCTTGCATCGAGAGTCA
>WOZT01000260.1:2369-4036 GCA_011620145.1 Gammaproteobacteria bacterium
GACAACCGCAAAAATCATCCACTTAGCGAAGGCGCATTCCTTGCATCGAGAGTCAAGCATCCGATTCAAAAGGGGTTTTCAATGAGTTGTCGCGTACATGATCTCCCTGTGACCTCTCCCACCATCAATGCTGACCTTCATCCGCAGGGGGATCTGCAGCTCATCCTGGAAATGGCCAAACTGCTGGAAAAACGGCTCGATCCAGAGCGCACCATCATCGCCATCCTGCGCCTGCTGTCGCAGTTGCGGGGCCTGAACAGCAGTCGGGTCAGCGTGCCGGACCGCAGCGGGATCTATCTCAAGGTGCGCTATTCCTACGGACTCGAGCGCGACCACCTCAAGGCAGGTGGCTATACGGTTCCGCTCAACCAGGGCGTCACAGGCCATGTGATGCGCACAGGAACCACGGGACTCGTGACCGACATCCAGACCGAACCGCTCTACCTCACCCGCATCACCGCCTGGGATGACCGCTACATCGGCCCGATCGCCTTCCTGGCCGTGCCCATTCTGGAGGAAGGCCGCCCCATCGCCGTGCTGGCGGCGCAAAAAGATAGCGCCCATGGAGGTCGTTTCGATGATGACCTGACCCTGTTGCGCATTGCTGCGGCGACCATCGGGCAGGTCATGCGCATCGAACAATTTGTCAGCCAGCGCACCGCCCAACTGGTGACGGAAAATCAGCAACTGTGGCAATCCGTCCAGCAAAATGCGCTGGCTCACGGCGTGATTGGTGAAAGCGCTGCCCTGCTGGAAGCGCTGAAACAGGCCGGTCAGGTCGCGCGCAGCGAAGCGCCGGTGATGTTGCTGGGCGAATCGGGCACCGGCAAGGAAAAATTCGCCCGCATGATCCATCAGCAAAGCGAGCGGCGCGAACGACCGTTCATCTGCATCAACTGCGCCGCCATTCCCGCCACGCTGCTGGAATCGGAACTTTTCGGCCATGAGAAAGGCAGTTTCACCGGCGCCGACGCCGCCCAGAAGGGCAAGATCGAGGCGGCCGAAGGTGGCACGCTGTTTCTGGACGAGATCGGCGACATGCCCCTGGAACTGCAAGCCAAGCTGCTGCGGGTCCTGCAGGAACGGCAAGTGCAGCGGGTAGGCTCCAGCCGCCTGATCCCGGTCGATTTCCGCGTGCTCACGGCCACCAATGTGAACCTTCGGCAGTTGGTCAACGAACGGCAGTTCCGGCTCGACCTGTTCTACCGGCTCAGCGTGGTGCCGATTTACCTGCCGCCGCTGCGAGAACGCAATGGCGACATCAAGATCCTGGTCCTGCATTTTTTGAATGAATTGAATCATCGCTACGAACGCAATGTCGTACTTGAAAAAGGGGTCTTGCGCCGACTTGAATCCTTCGACTGGCCCGGCAACATCCGTCAATTGCAGAACGTGATGGAGCGAGCGGTGGTGATGGTGGACGGCATGGCGGTCACCATCAGCCAGATCGAGCGCATTCTGCGTGATGAATCCACCGTTCACCTGCACGATCCCGGAAGGACTGCGGGGGAAGGATTTTCATGTCCGGAAAGCCATCACAGCGCAGACTTGGGGCCACGGCGCTACCTGAAAGTCCAGCCCACCCAATCCCAGGCGATTCTGGAAGCCTTGCGGGGCAGTGGCGGCAACCAGAGCGCGGCAGCACGGCGTCTGGGGATGACCACCCG
>WOZT01000066.1 GCA_011620145.1 Gammaproteobacteria bacterium
CCGCAAGCGTCTGGCCGGCTGGCTGAGCAAGCGAATCGGCGGCTTCATGCCAGGCTCGGGAATGCCGCCCGCCGGCGGTCGCACACTGGAAGGCGAGGTGGTGCGCAAAACCCGTGGCCAGCCAAAACCTTGAAAGATTCGGTCTCGCGCGCTTGATCAGGTAGAATCCGCCGCCATGAACCCGCTGATCGGCCTTGTCATGGGCAGTCATTCGGACTGGGAAACGCTCAAGGAAGCCTCCCAGACCCTGGATGCGCTGCAGATCCCCCACGAAACCCGCGTGGTGTCCGCCCACCGCACGCCGGATTTGCTGTTCCAGTACGCAGAAACGGCGCGGGCGCGGGGGCTGCAGGTCATCATTGCCGGAGCCGGCGGAGCTGCCCATCTGCCCGGCATGCTCGCGGCCAAGACCCCGTTGCCGGTGCTCGGCATCCCGATCCAGTCGCGCGCCCTTAATGGGCTGGACTCGCTGCTGTCGATCGTGCAGATGCCCGCGGGCATCCCGGTCGGCACCCTGGCCATCGGCACCGCCGGAGCGATCAACGCCGCCCTGCTGGCGGCGGCCATCCTGGGCTTGAGCGAGCCCACGATCGCCGCCGCGGTCGAGCGTTTCCGCACCGAGCAGCGCGACCGCGTCCTGGCCCAACCCGACCCGCGACGCAATCCGTGAACGTCGCCATCCTGGGTGCCGGTCAACTGGGCCAAATGCTCGCACTGGCCGGGATTCCCCTGGAAATACGGCCCTTCTTCCTCGATCCGCAACCCGAGGCGCCAGGCAGCCGGGTGGCTCCGCAACTGCTGGCGGATTACACCGACCATGCCGCGCTGGATCAGTTGGCCCGCGACTGCCAAGTGGCCACCTTCGATTTCGAAAACGTGCCGGTGGAAGCCGTAAACCACTTGGCACGGCGCATCCCGGTCTACCCGCCCCCGCGTGCCCTGGAACAATCCCAGGACCGGCTGCGGGAAAAAACCCTGTTTCGCAGCCTGGGGATTCCGACCGCGCCGTTTCAGGCTGTCGACAGCCTGGCTGAACTGGAAGCGGCGGTGAGTCGCATGGGCTTGCCGGCCATCCTCAAGACCCGACGGCTGGGTTATGACGGCAAGGGCCAAGCCTGGCTGCGTGACATCGCCGATTGCGCGCCGGCCTGGCACCGCTTGGGCGGGCAGGACCTCATCGTGGAAGGCGTGGTGATCTTTCGGCGCGAGTTGTCACTGATTGCGGTCCGCGGGCGGGATGGGCAACAGGCCTTTTACCCCCTGGTGGAAAATCAGCATGCGGATGGCATTCTGCGCCTGAGCCGACCCGCGACGCCCGACGCCGCCCTGCAGGCCCAGGCCGAACACCATGGCCAGCGCCTGCTGGAACACCTGGACTACGTCGGGGTGCTGGCGCTGGAGTTGTTCGACTGCGAGCACGGCCTGCTGGCCAATGAATTCGCCCCCCGGGTGCACAATTCCGGCCACTGGACCTTGGAAGGCGCCGTGACCTCCCAATTCGAAAACCACCTCAGGGCCATCCTTGGCCTGCCGCTGGGAGAAACGACGACAGTCGGTTGCTGCGCCATGCGCAACTGCATCGGCAATCTGCCCGAGCTGGGCGCGGTGCTGGCCATCCCGGGCGCCCACTACCACGGCTACGGCAAGATACCGCGGCCGGGGCGCAAGCTGGGGCACATCACGGTCACCGCGCCGGATGCAGCCGCCCTTGCGGCACGCCTCCAGGCCCTCGACGCATTGCTGGGCGACCGTCTCGCCCCCGATACCTAAGCCTACGCTCCCACGGTTGCCTCCCACCCCAAGGGGTGATGTAATCGCGGACCGTCCCCGAAGGGACTGATTCCATGACTCCCCGACGTCCATGCCCGATCCGACGAAAGAGATACGAGCGAGCGGGGACAAATCACAACGATTTCAGGCCGTGGAGAGCCCCATGCCCATTACCCTTGCCGTGCCGAAGGAAACCCAGCCGGGCGAGCAGCGCGTCGCCCTGGTACCCGCTGTCGCCGCCAAGCTCGTCGATCAAGGCATCACCGTGCGCATCCAGCAGGGCGCCGGCGCCGGCATCCGTACCCCCGACAGTGCCTATGCCCGCACCGAACAGGTTGCCGGGCCCGAGGCCGTCTACGCGGGCGCCGAGGTGGTGCTGAAGGTTCAGCCACCCTCGCTGGCGGAAATCGCGCTCATCCCCGAGGGCGCGGTGTTGATCGGCTTCCTGGCCCCTCACAACCATCCTGAGGAAATCAAGCATCTGCAGAAGCGCAACATCACCGCGTTTGCAATGGAGCTGATCCCGCGCATCTCCCGCGCCCAGTCGATGGATGCTCTCTCCTCCCAAGCCTCGGTGGCGGGCTATAAATCGGTCCTCATGGGCGCCAGCCTGCTGGGGCGTTTCTTTCCCATGCTGACCACCGCCGCGGGCACCATCCGCCCCGCCAAGGTGCTGGTCATCGGCGCCGGCGTGGCCGGGTTGCAGGCCATCGCCACCGCCAAGCGCCTGGGCGCCCAGGTGGAAGGCTATGACGTGCGCAGCGCCGCCAAGGAACAGGTGGAGTCGCTGGGCGCCAAGTTCGTGGCCCTGGACGTGAAGGCCGATGCCGCCGGCGGTTACGCCCGCGAGCTGACCGATGAGGAAAAGCAGAAGCAGCAGGCCCTGCTCGCCGAGCACATTGCCCGCGCCGACCTGGTGATCTGCACCGCAGCCATCCCCGGCCGCGCCGCACCGCGCATCGTGACCGAAGCGATGGTGCAGGGCATGAAGGCGGGCGCCGTGATCGTCGACCTGGCGGCGGAGACCGGCGGCAACTGCGCCCTGACCCGTCCCGGTGAAACCATCAACGCAGGGGATGTGGTCATCCACGGCCCGCTGAATGTGCCCAGCACACTGGCCGAGCACGCCAGCGAGATGTACGCCAAGAACCTGCAGAATTTCCTGGGCCTGATGCTCAAGGACGGCGCGATCACCCTGAACTGGGACGATGAAATCCTGGCCCAGAGCGTGGTCACGCACGCCGGCGAGATCAAGCATGGACCCACCCGCGAGCAGATCGAAGGAGGCAACCGATGATCGAGGGATTCACCGCACTCTACATCTTCATGCTGGCGGCGTTCACCGGCTATGAAATCATCGGTCGCGTGCCGGCCATCCTGCACACGCCGCTGATGTCGGGCTCCAACTTCGTCCACGGCATCGTGCTGGTGGGCGCCATGGTGGCCTTTGGTCAGGCGGAAGGTTTCTTCACCCAGCTGGTGGCCTTCCTGGGGGTCGTCCTGGCCGCCGGCAATGCCGCCGGGGGTTATGTGGTGACCGAGCGCATGCTGGACATGTTCAAGAGCAGCAAGGGGGAGAAATAAGCCATGGGTGGTCCCGGCGCCTTTATCAATCTCGCTTATTTCGCCACGGCGGCGTTGTTCATCGTGGGCCTCAAGCGCATGTCCTCCCCCAAGACCGCCAAGAGCGGCATCCTGTGGGCGGGCATCGGCATGGTGGTGGCCACGCTGGTCACCCTGGGCCATCCCCAGCTCGGCGAAATGGGCTTTTTCAAGTATTTCTTCCTGCTGCTGGCCATTGCCATCGGTGGTGGCGCGGCCTGGATCTCGGGCAAGCGCGTGGCCATGACCGACATGCCGCAGATGATCGCCCTCTACAACGGCATGGGAGGCGGCGCGGCTGGCGCCATCGCTGCCGTGGAGCTGGGCGGAAAAGAAGGTCATGCCGGTATCGCGCTGGCGCTGGCGGTGCTGGGTGGCATCATCGGCAGTGTGTCCTTCAGCGGCAGCCTGATCGCCTTCGGCAAGCTGCAGGAGCTGATCAAGAAGCCGGTGCGCTTCCCCAACCAGCATTGGCTGAATCTGGGGCTGTTCGCCATCACCTTGTTGCTGGGACTCCATATCGTCTCTCAAGGCGGCGAAGCCAGCGGCTTCGTCATCGTGTTGTTCTTCCTGCTGGCCCTGGCGCTCGGCGTGAGCATGACGCTGCCCATCGGCGGTGCCGACATGCCGGTGGTGATCTCGCTGTACAACGCGCTCACCGGC
>WOZT01000141.1 GCA_011620145.1 Gammaproteobacteria bacterium
AGGGGCTGGAGGATCGCGTGGTGCCGCCGGCGCAGTGCCGGGATATGGTCCAGGCGTTGAGGGAAAACGGCATCGACACCGAATGCCACGAGTTCCCCGGCGAAGGCCATGGCTTTCGCCGAGCCGAAACGCTCATCGCCTGCTTGTCGGCCGAGGCCGATTTCTACACCCGAATCTTGCGGTTGAACGGGTGGGAATCTACAAGCCTTCCGGCGGCGTATTGAGCCCATCCAGATCGACCCACCGCACCTCCGGAGAGCTGCCTGAGCCAACTGTATAGATCTCATCGAAGGGTCTGCGGCGTGCATCGTAGACCAGGCTTCTATGCACTGACCTGTAGGCTTGAGCAAGAAAGCCCAGCGTTTTTATCGCTGTAGTTGTCAGGAATTTCGGGGGATTTCTCACTGCAGTAAAAGCAGGAAAACCGAATTTCAGGAATGAACGCAAGGTGACATAGAGATATTTCTGGGCATCGACAGGCGGCATGTTATCCATGCCTTTTGATTTCAGCATGGATAGCAGTGCCTGTTCACTGAGCATTTGTTCCTCTTCCGGGGAAGAACCTTGTTGAGCTGCGTCTGATATGGCGGCCAGTTGCTGGCTGATTTCTTCATCAGATTGTGTGAGCGACTGGACCCGTTCCGAAGAAGCCATCTTTGCTTGCGCCGTGGTGGATATTGCAATTCCTTGCTGTTTTATTTCTGTCATGGATGGCAATTCTCTCTCTGAGAACACAGCCATCACAGCACCAGATCCTGGGTGTGCGCTCGGCCTGTCAATACCCAGCTTCGGGATCAAATCGCGTTTATTCACATAATGGATGTAACGGGGACCATCGGGGAAACTTTTGACGAGGGCGCCATCCGTTTCCACGCGCAAGAGGTCAAGCGGTTGGCGCCAATCCCCGGGTTGACGGCTATATCGTTTAAGATCCTCTGCAACGTGACTGATGGCCTCGCTGACGACCGCAGTTCCAGCGCTGTCTGCCCGGATGTGAAGTGGCTCCCCACGTGCCAGGGACGTATCGATGACCCCCTTTAACGTGCGCACCGCAGGACCCGATGGAATGCGCGGTGTGAAATCCGCTGCATCGAGTTGGGTCGTATAGTAAAAAATGCCAACGGCCGCAATCTGACTACGTTCAACCAACGCGGCCATGTTCACTGACGTAACCCAAGGTGAGCCATTGGCGCCATTGATGTAAAACATAAGGGGGCCATCCTCGGGCGCGCGTGAGCCCCGGAACGCCGGCACACGCTCCGGACTTACCAGGGCCGGGTCATAAAGGCAGATATCCCGCCCGAGAAAAAAACCATCCATTGCTCGCAGTCGCGCCAATGGGCCAAGATGGATGCCTTCCGGCAACAGGCAATCGGGCTCCGCAGAGGCCTGAAACGCCAATACGGCACCCAGCGTCATTGTCAATTTAGCCCAGCGCAGCCAATAGCAAGACATGCTTCTTCCCCATTCCAGAACGTATGTTATGTTACCTAACCGTTAGCCATGGCGACGAAAAGTCGCTCACACAATCCCCAATTGGTGTTTACGCAACAGCATCCATACTTCTGATCCTTATCATGACCCTCCGGATCACGACGCTTGCCGTTTTCATATCAACTGTTTTTCGGCGAATCGATTTCGCGTAACAATTCGTTTTGGTTCGCTTGCTTATGGAATAATGTTGCATTATGAGAAACGGCGTCAAGTTTCCGATCTCCGGATCTCCTGGCGGAAGGCCGCGGCTTTCCGTGTAAAGCCTGCCTACAGACCTTCGCCCGATGGTAGATGGAGCTTTTCCAGATCGACCCGCCGCGCCGGCAGAGGACTTCCCCGTCCTATCCCATACAATTCATCGAAGCGTTTGCGATGCGGATCGTAGGCACCCGTTCCGTGCACACTCAAGAATGCCACCCCCGCGGGACTCAAATTCTGTTCGTTAGGCGTTTGTCTGTCAGCGAACAGGGCCAGCACAGCATGGGCGCCTGGATGGGCGCCTGCCGTATTGATGCCTAGCGAGTTGGGGACGGGATCGAGCAGATTCACGTAATGGATATAACGGGGGCCGTCCGGAAAATCGCGAGCGATCGTGCCATGGGTTTCCACTCGGAGTAAATCGAGGGGCTGATTTCTCTCTCTATCCCCTGGGCGGCGGCCATGCCGCGTCAGTTCGCTCTTCACCCGTGCAATCGCTTCGCTCACCACCACAGTGCCAGCACTGCCTGCGCGTATATGGATAGGCTCTCCATGTTGCAAATAAGTATTGATCACTTGCTGCAAGGTATCGGTGGCGGGTCCGGCAGAGGTTTTGGGCAGCAAGTCTATCAGTGGATCTATTGAATTATTGGGGTAATACAGAATACCCACCACTGCAATTTGACTGGTTTCGGCCAGTTCCTGGATATTGCCCGCAACTTCCTTGGGAGAATTGTTCGCTCCATTGATATAGAACATGATGGGGCCATTTTTCGGCGCGCGGGAGCCCTGGAACGCTGGCACCCGATCCGGGCTTATCGAGGCCGGGTCATACAGGCAACCGTCCCGACCCAGGAAGAATCCTTCCAATGTGCTCAGGTTGGTAAAAGGGCGGGGAGAAATGCCTTCTGGGCGCAGGCAATGAGGCGCCGCCGCCGCCTGAAACGTCAAACCGGTGCAAAGAACCATCATCAACTCAGTCCAGCGCGGCCAATAACGACGCATAATTTTTTCCTTGTCCCAGAGCGCGTATCGCGTCAAAAATCCGTCAACGCGTGCGACAAATAACTGCCGCTCGTCGGTGTCTATCTACGCGGAATATTTTGCAATATCAACTTTTTCCGATAAACGGTCAGGCCTTTATCAATGCGTTCATACTTTTTAGCCGCCAAATTTCTGACGGTCGCGACCTTCAATTCAAACCATCCAATTTGCCCATCCATGGCAGGAGCGGATGGCGATCGCAGAGATTCAAACCATCGCGAACCAAGAAATGGAATAACGTTGCGTTTTCCGGCGCGCCGAAGTAGGCTGGTTCGCACTGCCCCATGGCAGCCGACCCGCTATTGGTGTTGCCAGGAATCAGAATCGTCTCCTCACGCGGAGAGATGGGTGTGGCGGAAGTTCTCACGCTCATGCGTCATGAAACCGTATGGCCGCGCATATGTTTGCCCGGCAATGTGACCAGGCGTGACAACGTGCAATGGGCTCTCAGTCTGGGGACCCAGATCTCGCGCCGTGCCATCTGTTCTTGGGATTTGACTCGTGCTTAAGTGGATCAGCCACATCTTTCCCATTCCAGGCAAAAGCCGATCTCAAACCCAGGCCACGCGCGTGCGCCCCATTCGCGCCTTCCGGCGCTATCTGCCCCTGCTGCTGGTCATCCTGTTGCCCTTGCTCCAACTGGGCAGCGTCCTGCATGGCATTGGCCACCTATCGGACCCCCCGCGAACCGACACGGCGGATGTGTCCAAGGATGCCTGCGCCCTGTGCGCGGCCTACGCCGCGGCGGGCAGCGCCCTTGCGGGCACGTCATCTGCCTTGCCCACATTCGCCGTTCTGGCGGCCCCGAGTGTCGCGGTCGTCTTTTCCAATCAAACATCCATCCCCTACGCCTATCTCGCCCGCGCCCCACCCATCCGGCACTTCATCTGACGACATGCGGCGACTCCATAGTCGCCTGACAGCAACCGACCCCTTTCCACAAAAGGGGCTGATGTGCCGGAGTGGATACCATGTTCAACCGTATTTTTGCGGTGGCCAGCCTTGCCCTGGCCGCCAGTGGCCCGCTGTACGCGGCGCCACAGGAAGATGTCGATGCGTTGCGCGCCGATTTCGACGCCAAGCTCAAAAGCCTGCAAGCCGACTACGAGGCACGCCTCAAAGCCCTTGAAAACCGCGTCCAAACCAACGAGATCAAGGCCGACAATGCCCAGCAGCAAGCCGACACCAGCGCCAGCTCGCCGGCATCAGCCAATGCCTTCAATCCCGAGGTGTCGCTGATCCTGCAGGGCGCCTATATCGACCGCGCCGGCGGCGAGCGGCCGATCA
>WOZT01000134.1 GCA_011620145.1 Gammaproteobacteria bacterium
CGCGGGCGGCACCAGCCTGATCGTGCTGTCCGCGAACCACGCCGGCGCCCGTGAGGTCATCAGCGCGGCGGTCTTCACCGCAACGCGGGTGGTGATGTACGTGGCCTCCACGCTCTACCACGCCATCTCCCAACCCCGCACCAAGCAGCGTCTCAAGGTGTTCGACCACTGCGCGATCTTCCTGCTGATCGCGGGTACCTATACGTTGGCGCGGGACTGTCGGCGCCGGTGCGCGGATGGCGGGCGCGTCGCAAATCCGCCAAAACGGACGCGGATTTCTCGAAAAAATCTGAGAAGTATGCTTCAAAATATTGATTGTTAATCCTTAGCGAATCGGCACTTCATTTGCTAGGTGAGGGGGCCGGAGCCGTTCCGTACCGGTATGCGTGCCGCCAGCCCCATGAAGGAGTCGATGATGTCCGAGGCAAGCTTCCGCCGGATTGCGGCCGATCAGGCACTCGCCTTCATGGCCTCGGCGTCCGGCCGGGGTCAGCCTTACGCCCTGTTCGACACGCGCGATGCTGCCAGCTATGCGCAGGACCACCTGCCCGGCGCCCACCGGCTCTCCGAGCGCGATCTGGGCGACTGGATCGGCCGGTTGCCGCGCGCCGAGCCGGTGCTGATCTACTGCTACCACGGCAATGCCAGCCAGGTGTTCGCCCAGGCCTTCGCCGATTTCGGTTTTGCCGAGGTCTACAGCATCGACGGTGGCTTCCAGGCCCTGGCACAGGCCCAAGCAATGATGCGATCCCAATCCGCCGGGCGACCGGCGCCGAGTCCGGCGCTGCAGGCGTTCATGGCGGAGGAGGGGTGCGCTTTGGTGCGGATCGACGCCGCGGCGGCGCACGGCATGACGCCGTTGATGAAGGCCGCGCGCGCGGCGCGCTTGGATCTGGTGGATGAGCTGATTGATCTCGGCGCCGATCTGGAGGCGCGCAATAGCGATGGCAACACCGCGCTGTGGCTGGCCTGTTTCGGCGGCGATGCCGCCGTCGTGCAGCGGCTGATCGCGGCCGGCGCGCGGCTCGATAACCAGAACGACACCGGCGCCACGGCGCTGATGTATTGCGCCTCCAGCGGCCGCGACGGGCTGGTCGAGCTGCTGCTGGGCGCTGGCGCCGACGCGCGCCTGCAGACGCAGGATGATTTTCGCGCCGTGGATCTTGCCGCCACGGCAGGCAGCCTGCGCCTGTTGCGCCACACGGCCTGACACAATGGCATCGGACAACAACACCCGCGCCGAGACGCTGGATGTGGCCATCATCGGCGCTGGTCTGTGCGGTCTGCAGCTGGCCACGCTGCTGCAGACCTCGGGCCGCCGCTGCGCGATATTCGAGGCCCGTATGCGCGTCGGCGGGCGCATTCTCACCCTCGCCGACGGCGCGATCGACCTCGGTCCCACCTGGTTCTGGCCGCGCACCCAGCCGCGGATGACGCAGCTCGTGGCAGCGCTGGGCTTGTCCAGCTTCGCACAGCATGACGACGGCCGGGTGCTGTTTCTTGATGCGTCGGCCGATGCCCCGCGCACGGTGGCGGCCGCCGATCTGCATGGGGGCGCGCAGCGCCTCGACGGTGGCATGGGCCGGCTGACCGCCGCCCTGGCGCAGCGGCTTCCGGCCGGCACCATCCGCTTGCAGCAGCGGCTGCGGGCACTGGTCCGCCGCGACGACCACATCGAACTGCACCTGCAGCGCGGCGCGGAAACGACTGCGGTACATGCGCGACATGTCGTGCTGGCGCTGCCGCCGCGGCTGGCGCACGAGACCATCCACTTCACGCCCGAGCTGCCGGCGCCGCTGCGCGCCGCGCTGCGCGAAACCCTGACCTGGATGGCGAGCGCGGCCAAGGCGGCGATGCAATACCCCGCGGCGTTCTGGCGTGAGGCGGGCCATAGCGGCAACGCCTTCATCGGCCATCCACAGGCGGTGCTGTGCGAGGTTTTCGATGCCTGCAACCCCCTTGATGGCCGAGCGGGGCTCGCCGGTTTCTTCGACCTCGATCCGGCGCAGCGCCAACTGCTGTCGCCCCACCTGCCGCGGCTGCTGCGCGGCCAGTTCGCGCAACTGTTTGGCCCCGCGGCGGCTGACGGCACCTTGTATCACTACGACTGGGCCGAGGATCCCCTGACCTGCAGCGCGCTCGACCGGGCCGAGGCGGTGACGATGCATCCGCTCTACGGCGATGCGCGCCTTGCAGCGCCGCAGTGGGACGGGCGGCTGCTGATCGGCGGCAGCGAAAGTGCCGGGCGCAGCGGGGGTTATCTCGAAGGCGCGCTCGAAGCTGCGGCGCGGATCGCCGCACAGCTCGCCTCGCGTACCCCGCCCCCAACCGGCGCTTCAGGAGCGCGGAATGTCGAGACGGAAATGTCACAGGCCGGAACCGGCCGCTGAAAAGGAGTACCCCATGGCGCGCACCCTGACCGCCTTCCTGCAACCCAACCGGGTTCCCGATCGGGTGGCCCTGCAACGGGCCATCGATGCGCTCGGCCGGGCGCTCGCGCTCGATGCGGGCGATGATCCCTTTGCCACGGCGGGCTACCGGCCGTGCACCCTGCAGGGCGAGGACGCCGGCTTCGACCTGCGGATTGGCGCGGCTACGGACATCGGAGATGGTCATCATGAGGTCCAGCTGACGTTCCGCTGGAGCGGCGACCCGCGCGAGGAAGCCGCCGCATGCATCGTCTGCGCCGCGCTCGCCGCCGGATTCGATGCCCGGGTGCAGGCCGGGGATGCCGCCCGATCCGCCGAGGCGTTGCTGGCCACTGCCGATGCCTGCCTCGAGTCGTTCTGATCCCGACCCAACACGCCAAGGACCCATTCGCCATGAGTGCAGCCGACATCACGCCGTTCAATCGCGTCATCCTCGCCCATTACGACAGCTACAGCGCGGCGCTGCTGTTCGCGCGTTGGGCCGACGGCAGCCTGCTCTGGCCCGAGGCCCTGCCCGAGTCGGCCATGGCCATGCCGGCGCCGCAGGCGGCCGGACCGGCCCACGATGGCGAGGCGGTGCGCCAGGTGCTGATCGAACGCTGCGGCCTGAACGGCGGTGAGGTGGTGCATGTCGGCGAGTTCGCACACTGGGCTCAGACGGACGCCGGCCCCGTGCGCATCCATCTGCTGCGCTTCACCACGCCGGACGCGCCCAAGGCGCTGATCGAGGCACTGGGCGCCCGTTTTCATCACCTGGCGCAACTGCGCGGCGCGGCGATGAGCGAGCTGTTGCTGCTGCGCGAGGCGTTCAACCTCATCGTCGGCGGCAGCGGCGGACGCGCCTAGCCGGCCATGTTCACGCCGCGGCCAAGAGGTCGATTTCGACCAGGCCGTCCGCGGTCAGGCGCAGCGGAAATTCGCGCAGCCGGCAGCCGGTCGGGCTCAGGCCCTCGCCGTTACGGCCGTTGAACACCCAGCCGTGCACGGTGCAGACCAGGATGCGGCCGTTGAAGTCCGAGTTGTTGACCAGCGACTGGCCCTCATGCGGGCAACGGCCGACAAAGGCACGCGGCTGGCCACCGTCGGGCCACAGCACCAGCACTTCCTCACCGTCGATCAGGAACGGCACCGACTCGCCCTCGGCGAGGTATCTCTGTTTGCACAACGTCTGAAAAGCCACAATCCTCTCCCGCCCCGCATGAACGAATTCCGACAAACCGGCGCTGCGCGCCAGCGCCGCCGCCGCCCGCATGCCTTGTCCATCCAGACGTTGCAAGGTCCGTGCAAGCGGGAAAAGCCGCAGATCACGGGTTTGCGCGCCTGGGGTGGTTCTGGTCCGCAACTTGCCTGTCCTTGGTACATTTTTCAGGATCAGGCGGGCTGCGACATGAACTTCACCACCATCTGCACCACCGGCGCCGTGCACGAGGGCGGCATGGGCCTGTTCCAAGTCGGCAAGAAAAGCGTGCTGCTGCTGTGGCCGACCGGCGGCGAGCTCAAGGCCTACCGTGGCCGCTGCCCGCATGCGGACATGCCGCTCACGGA
>WOZT01000024.1 GCA_011620145.1 Gammaproteobacteria bacterium
TCCGCTTCACGCAGCAAGCGGGCGGGACGGGCCGGACTGCCGACATAGAGCCACCCGCTGTCCAACCGCTTGCCCGGCGGCACCAGGGCGCCCGCGCCCAGCATGACCTCCTCTTCGAGCACCGCGCCGTCGAGGACCAGCGCGCCCATGCCGATCAGGCAGCGTGCCCCGATGGTACAGGCATGCAGGACCGCCCGGTGTCCCACGGTCACATCCGCGCCGATCGTGAGTGCTGCGCCGCCGGGTGAATAGGGGCCATCGTGCGTGACGTGGCAGACGGCGCCGTCCTGGATGTTGCTACGGGCGCCGATGTGGATGACGTTGACGTCGCCCCGCACCACCGCGCCGGGCCAGATCGACACGTCGTCGGCGAGCGTCACCTGACCAATGACGCTGGCGGCTGGATCGACATAGACCCGCTCGCCCAACTGGGGCAGGACATCGAGATAGGGACGCAGGGACATGGCGGGTTTCCTTCAGCGCAGGGTGACCACTTCCTCGGCCGTGGTCGGGTGAATGGCGAGGGTGAGATCCAGGTCCGACTTGGTCGCGCCCATGCGGATGGCGACGGCAAAACCCTGCAAGGCCTCGTCCACGCCGGGTCCGATCATGTGCAGGCCGACCACCCGTTCCTCGGGGCCGACGGTCACCAGCTTGATGGCGGTGCGGGGTTTGTCTGCGGTCATGGCGTGATAGAGCGGCACGAAGCGGCTCTCGAACACCCGCACCGCCGCATCGCCGAAGCGCGCCCGCGCCTGCGATTCACTCAAGCCCACGCTGGCCACCGGCGGATGGGTGAACACCACGCTGGGCACTGTATCGGGATCGATGGGCGGGGGTGTGGCGCCGCCGAACAGGCGTTCCGCCAGACGCCGACCGGCGGCGATGGCCACGGGCGTCAGGGCCGGTTCGCCGCTGACATCGCCGATGGCGTAGATCCCCGGCACGGTCGTGCGTGATTGTGCATCGACCCGCAGAACACCTTGGTCATCCGGCGCCAATCCCACGGTTTCCAGGCCCACATCGGCCAAGTTGGGAATCCGTCCCGTGGCCCAGAACAAAGCATCAAAGATCTCACGTTCGCCGTTGGGATCCACCACCGCAACCCGGCCGTCGTCGAGCGACTCGACTCGCGCCAGGGCATGGCCAAACCGCACGGCAATGCCTTGTGCCGTGAATCGTTCTGCCAGCAGTTCCCCCATGCGGGCATCAAAGGCCTTGAGCAGACGCTCCCCGCGCACCAGCAGGCTCACGGTGCTGCCAAGGCCTGCGAGCACGCTGGCCAGTTCCACGGCGATATAGCCGGCGCCCACCACGGCGGCGCGCCGCGGGAGTGCCGGCAGCCGGAAGAAATCATCCGAGGTCAGGCCCACCGCCGCGCCGGGGACGTTTGGCCGGTAAGGGATTCCACCGGTGGCGATCACCACATGGGGCGCGGCCAGCTGTCGTCCGCCGGCGCGCACCCGGCCGGGACCATCCAGGCGACCTGAAGCCTGGATGTGAGTGATGCCGCGGCTGTCCAGTTGGTTGGCGTAAAGAGCGGCCAGCCGCGCAAGATAGGCCGTGCGCTTGGCCGTCAGCGCGGCCCAGTCGAAGGCGGTGTGGGGTGCGACGGCCCAGCCGTACTCGCCGGCATGGCGCAGGTGATCGGCCACTTCGACCGCATTCCACAGGATTTTTTTCGGCACACAGCCGCGGTGGACGCAGGTACCGCCCAGTTCGGCTGGCTCGATCAGTGCCACCCGGGCGCCCAGATCGGCGGCGCGCTTGGCCGCGGCCAGCCCGCCGCTGCCGCCTCCCAGCACGACAAAATCAAAGCCTTCGATGTCTGCCATGGGATGGCCCTCGCTGTTTGCGGCGCGGGATGGGCGGCATCACTGGCCGATGCTAGAGTGAAGGGCATTGAATCACCCTGACAACCACCCCGGGATGCCGCTTTCCATGAATGAAAATCCGCTGCTGAACCTGTCTGGGCTGCCTGCCTTTTCCCGCATACGCCCCGAGCATGCCGAGCCGGCCGTTCGGCAACTGATCGAGGCCAACCGTCGCGCGCTGGCGGAACGTTTGACTGCCGGCGCGCCGTATACCTGGGAAACGCTGGTGCAGCCGCTGGAGGAGCAAGAGGATGCCCTGGAACGGGCATTCGCGCCGGTGAGTCATCTCAGCGCGGTGAGCGATAGCCCGGCTTGGCGCGAGGCCTACAACGCCTGCTTGCCGCTGCTCAGCGAGTATGCCACCGAGCTGGGGCAGAACGAAGCGCTCTACCAAGCCTATCAGTCGCTGGCCGATCGGGCTGGCGAGTTGGGACTGGACGCCGTCCAGCGCCGGGTGCTTGACAATGCGCTGCGCGATTTCCGGCTGGCCGGGGTGGCCTTGCCCGCCGCGCAAAAGGCGCGCTTCAAGGACATGATGCAGGCGCTGTCGTTGGCGTCCAACAAGTTCAGCGAGAACCTGCTGGATGCCACCAATGCCTGGTCGCGCCAGTTCGCGGACGCGGCCCCTTTGGCGGGCCTGCCTGAAACGGCGTTGGAACAACTGGCCCAGAACGCCTCTCACCAAGGCGTGGAAGGTTATCTCCTCACCCTGCAGGGACCGGCCTACATGGCCGTGATGACCTATGCCGATGACCGGGAACTGCGGCGCGAGGTCTACACCGCCAATGCCACCCGGGCTTCCGATCAGGGACCGCATGCCGGTCGCTGGGACAATGCGCCGTTGATGGAGAAGATCCTGGGCCTGCGCCATGAAGCGGCGCAATTGCTGGGGTTCGCCAACTATGCCGAGGAGTCTCTTGCCACCAAGATGGCCCCCGATGTCGCCACCGTAGAGGGTTTTTTGCTTGATCTCGCGCGCCGGGCGCGCCCCGTGGCGGAAGCCGATCGCACGGAGCTGGCGCGTTTTGCCGCCAGCAAGGGGGGCGGCGCGGAGCTTGAACCCTGGGATATCGCCTATTGGAGCGAAAAGCTGCGCCAGGACCGCCATCGCATTTCCCAGGAAGAACTGCGCCCCTATTTTCCTGCGCCGCGGGTGATCGACGGCCTGTTCACGCTGATTGGGCAACTGTTCGGTGTGCGCTTCGAGGCGGTCGACACGGCGGAGCGTTGGCATCCCCAAGTGCGCTTGTTCGCACTGCACGATGCCCAGGACCATTTGCGCGGTCATGTTTACGTGGATCTTTACGCCCGTCCCGAAAAGCGCGGCGGCGCCTGGATGGCGGATGCGGTGAGCCGACGTCGGATCGGCAGCCAGGTGCAGTTGCCGGCCGCCTTCGTGGTGGGCAATTTCACCCCACCGGTGGGAGAGCGGCCCGCCCTGTTGACCCATGACGAGGTGCTGACCCTGTTCCATGAGTTCGGCCACGGGATGCACCATTTGCTGACGGAAGTGGACCACCTGCCGGTTTCCGGGATCCATGGCGTCGAATGGGACGCGGTGGAATTGCCCAGCCAGTTCATGGAGAACTGGGCCTGGCAGCAGGAAGTCCTTGATCTCATCAGCGGTCATGTGGAAACCGGTGAGCGACTCCCCGCAAGCCTGTTCGAGCGCCTCAAGGGGGCGCGTAATTTTCAGACGGGACTGCAGCTTGTCCGCCAGATCGAGTTGTCCCTGTTTGATCTGCGCCTGCATCGCGACTTCGATCCCGCCGCCGGCGCCCGGGTGCAGGAAATCCTGGAGCAGGTGCGGGCCGAGGTGGCGGTGATCCATCCGCCGGCCTGGAACCGCTTTCCCAACAGTTTTTCGCACATTTTCTCGGGCGGTTACGCGGCGGGTTATTACAGCTACAAGTGGGCGGAAGTCCTTTCCGCCGATGCCTTTGCGGCCTTCGAGGAAGCCGGCTTGTTCGATCCGGCCACGGGCCGGCGTTTTCTGCGCGAAATCCTGGAGGTCGGGGGTTCGCGGCCGGCGGCGGCCTCTTTCAAGGCGTTCCGCGGGCGTGAACCCACCATCGACGCGCTGCTGCGACACAGCGGGAT
>WOZT01000275.1 GCA_011620145.1 Gammaproteobacteria bacterium
GGATCTGGACCTGATCGTCAAGCTGTTCTTCGGTGATGGGCTGTGGCAGGGCAAGGACCCCACCGCCGCCATCAAGCAGATCAAGTCTCCCATCAAGCCGCAGGTGAATGCTCTTTAAGGGCTTGACCGCCATGCAGCGATAAAAAAAGGCCGGTTGTGAAACCGGCCTTTTTCAAGTTCGACGTTTGGGTCGAACTGCGATCCTTACGGGATCGCCAATGGATCAGAAGCGACGGGGACCGCCGGGACCGCGACGGGGACCGCCGGGACCGCCAGGGCCGCCGCCACCACCGGGACCAGCGCCCCGATCCATGGCTTCATTTACCCGCAGGCTACGGCCATTCATATCGGCGCCATCCAAGGCACTGATGGCAGCTGCGGCATCGGACGAATCCATTTCCACGAAGGCAAAGCCGCGCGGACGGCCGGTTTCCCGGTCCGAGATCAGTTTGACGGAAAGGACATTGCCGTGGGCTTCGAACAAGCTGCGGACTTCATCCTCGGTAGCATTGAAAGGCAGGTTACCGACATAAATGGACTTGGGCATAAACAAATTCCTAAACAAAAGGATCAGGGACCTGATGGCCACCTGCGACCGTGGCGCGAATCCGAGCTTGGATTGCGACCACACCGAACAATCGCGGCGCCGGAAAACCTGCGCAGCAACGTCACCGGAGCGCTTAAGGCGAACCGGCGCCGTTAGTATGCACCCATTCATGTTGCAATACATTAAAAATTTCAAGGGCAATGTGGGGCGCCGGGCGTGCCGGATAGGGCTTGGATACTTCCGACCAGTTCCCCGACATGGCGCATGCCCTGCGCGTCGAGGTACGCGCGGATGCCTGCGGTAATCCGCGGCACGATGAGCGGGTCATAGAACAGCGCAGTCCCCACTCCGACGGCGCTGGCGCCGGCGATGAGAAATTCCAGGGCATCCTCCGCACTGGCAATACCGCCCTGTCCAATGATGGGAATGCCATGGGGCCGGGCAATCTGGGCAACCTGATAAACCTTGAGCAGGGCAATCGGCTTGATGGCCGGCCCCGACAGACCGCCCTGGATATTGCCCAGGATCGCCCGGCGCGTGCGCAGGTCCACCGCCATCCCCTGCAGGGTGTTGATGACGGCAAAGGCATCGCTACCCGCCTCGATGCAGCGGCGCGCATTGGCCTGGATGTCGGTCTGGTTTGGCGACAGCTTGGTGATGAGCGGTTTACTGGTCTGTTGTCGGCAAGCCGCCACCACCCGCGCCGACATCTCCGGATCATTGCCGAAAGCGACCCCGCCTTCCTTCACATTGGGACAGGAAATGTTGATTTCGATCGCATCGATCGGGGAGTCGTCGAAGCGCCGGGTCACCTCGGCGTACTCCTCCACCGTCGATCCGGAAACATTGGCGATAAACCGCGTTTCGGAGAAATCCAGTGTGGGCAGGATATCCCGTACCACCGCTTCCACGCCCGGATTCTGCAAGCCGATGGCGTTGAGCATGCCCCCCGTCGTTTCCCAGATGCGATGCGGCGCATTGCCCAGCCGCGCCGTCGCGGTGGTCCCCTTCAGGCAGATCGCCCCCACATCCCGGTTGGAGAATCCCGCCACCCGCGTGTACTCTTCGCCAAACCCCACACAGCCCGACAGCAGCACCACCGGGTTGGCGAAATCCAGTCCGCAGAAGCGGATGCGCAACGGATCATCGGGACAGGCGGGGGCCATCGGTTTTCCTCAACCACAACAGCAATGCGGGACGCGGGCGTGACCGCCATCTTATCAAGCTCGGCAAATACCTCAGAGCAACCGGGGCTGCATGTCATCCTCTACCAGCCCGAGATTCCGCCCAACACCGGCAATGTGATTCGTTTGTGCGCCAATACCGGGGCGCGCCTGCATCTGATTCATCCGCTGGGTTTCACGCTGGACGAGGCGCGATTGCGACGGGCGGGGCTCGACTACCGTGAATTCGCGCGCATCGCGGAGCATCCGGATCTGGCCGCCTGTCTCGACACGGCGCGGCCTGCACGGGTCTTCGCCCTGTCCACCCGTGGCACCACCAGCCTGTTTGCGACCCGCTTCGCGCCGGGCGATGCCCTGCTGTTCGGTCCCGAGACCCGCGGCCTGCCGGAGGTCGTGCTGGACAGCTTGCCGCCAGCGCACATCCTGCGGCTGCCCATGCAGCCCGGCAATCGCAGCCTGAATCTGTCGAATGCGGTGGCCGTCAGTGTGTTCGAGGCCTGGCGCCAGCTCGGTTTTGCCGGCGCGCAATAAGCTTTGACGAGGCGCGGTGGCGGTGTCCAAGCGTCTCCGGAAACCGCACTCGCGCCCGCCAGCGCTTGTTGCTTCATCTGACCTCATCCAGCTCGCTGCTGACTACGCCTACAGGAATTCAGGCTTGGCTGATCCTTGGGTGAGCGCCTCCACCGCCGCCAAGGGACTCAATCCCTCATACAGGATCCGGTAAACCTGTTCAGTGATGGGCATACGGACCCCCTCGCGCTGGGCCAAGGTCCAGACCGCAGACGCGGCTTGCACGCCTTCCACCACCTGACCGATCTCTTGGTGGGCTTGCTCGCTGGTGAGCCCGCGCGCCAGGGCCAGGCCCATGCGGCGATTGCGGGACTGGTCATCGGTGCAGGTGAGCACCAGATCGCCCAGTCCGGCCAGTCCCATGAACGTGGCGGCCTGTCCGCCCAAGGCCAACCCCAAGCGCATGACCTCGGCCAGTCCTCGGGTGATCAGCGCGGCCCGGCTGTTGGCGCCAAAATGCAGCCCATCGGCGGCGCCGGTAGCGATGGCCAGGACGTTCTTGACCGCCCCCCCCACCTCCACACCGATCAGGTCGGGGCTGGTATAGGCGCGAAACCGGCCGGTGTGGAACAGCTCGGCCACCTCGTGGGCAAAATGCTGATTGCGGGCAGCCACCGCCACGGCCGCGGGCAGCCCCGCCGCCACCTCACGTGCAAAGGTGGGGCCCGAAAGGACGGCCATGGGGCACGTCCCCAGGGTTTCCTCAACGACTTGATGGGGCAGGCAGGCCGTACCCAGCTCCAGTCCCTTGGTGGCCCAGATGATGCGCGTGCCCGGCACAATGCACGGCTTCAGGATGGTCAGGACGCTGCGTAGGGCATGGCTGGGGACCACGACTAATATCGTGTTGATTCCAGCAACCGCAGTGGCAAGATCCGACTGCACCGAGAGGCCAACGGGGAAGGCGGCATCCGGCAAGTAGCGGGCATTGTGGCCGTCGGCAAGCAGTTGCGCCGCGTGCTCGGGGCGATGCGCCCACAGGGTGATGCGGTGCCCCGCCCGCGCCAAGTGGATGGCCAGGGCGGTTCCCCAGGATCCCGCCCCCAGCACGGCAATGGATTGTTGGCGCGGCGCTGTCTCCATATCGAGTGAATCGCCTCAGGCGTTGGGCTTGACGGCGCTGGCCTGGCGCTGCTGCAGGCGCTGGGCATAGAGCAGATCGAAATTCACCGGCGCCAGCAACAGTTGCGGCAGCCCGCCTTTGGTCACAAGATCAGAAACCGTTTCGCGGGCATAGGGGAACAGGGCATTGGGGAAAAACGCGTTGCTCACGGCATCGAGCTCCATGGTGTTGAGCCCCTGGACCAGGAACAGGCCCGCCTGATGGATCTCTACCATGAAAGCCGCCTTGCCCTCGATCTGGGCGGTGACCGATACCCGCAACACCGCCTCGTATTGGTCGGCTGTCAACTGGGTGGCGCTGTGGTCCATGTCCACCTTCATGACCGGCTGGACGTTGAGACCGAACAGAGTGGCGCCCATGGGCAATTCGAAAGACGCATCCTTCAGGTAAACCTTGAGAATCTGAAGCTGGCGCTGGGTATTGCTGTCTTGCATGGGTTGTTCCATTGAGGCGGTTCCTTAAGGGTCAGATCAAAGCAGGGTTGGTCCGCAAGGATGGCCAGCCCCATTCAGAGGCCAAGAATCGCCCGCAGC
>WOZT01000290.1 GCA_011620145.1 Gammaproteobacteria bacterium
CGATCAGATCGGCTCCGGCGAGGGTGCGGGGCAGCAGGCTCCAACCCAGTCCGACGGCGACCATCATGCGGATGGTTTCCATGTAGTTGGTCTGTAGCCGCACCTGCAGCTTGAGCCCCTGTCGGGCAAACGCCTGTTCGATCAGCGTGCGGGTATAGGTATCGGCCTCGGGGAGTATGGCCGGGTGGGCGGCCAGCGCTTCCGGGCTGAGGGGGTTGATGCCGGCCAGGGGGTGGTCGGGGGCAAACATGACCACCAGCGGATCGTCCCACAGCGGTTCGGCGCGCAGTTGCGGCGCAGGGGCCAAGGGCAGCGTGACCACGCCCAATTCCAGCATGCCATCGGCAACTGCCGCGCACACCTGTTCCGAGTCCATGAAGCGGATGTCCAGGTCCACCTCGGGGTAGACGCGCGCGAAGCGGCGCAGAAAGGGCGGCAGGCGGCGCAGGCCGATGTGGTGACTGGTGCCGATCTTGAGCGGGCCCGAGACGGTGCCGGACAGGTCCGCCACCACGCGTCGGCACGCGTCCACGCCCTGCAGGATGTCCCGCGCCCGGGGCAACAGCGCCCGGCCCGCTTCGGTCAGGGCAATGCCGCGGCCGATCCGATCGAAGACCGGGGCGCCCAGATCCTGTTCCAGGGCGGCGATGCGTTTGCTGATCGCCGGCTGGGTCAGGTACAGGTTTGCGGCGGCCCGGGAAAAAGAGCCTTCGCTGGCCACGGCCACGAAGGCGACGAGGGCGTTCAGGTCCATCATATGAAAATATGGAATGCCTTGAATAAGAAAGATGAATTGGAATTATAGCGGTTCCGGCCCGTAGAATCGTCAGGGACAGAATCACTGGGAGGCCATGTGTATGGCAGGCAAGACGCTCTTCGACAAAATCTGGGATGCCCATGTGGTCGATGTGGATGAAGGCGGCACCGCGCTGCTCTACATCGACCGCCAACTGGTGCATGAAGTGACCTCGCCGCAGGCCTTCGACGGACTGCGTCTGGCCGGCCGCAAGCCCTGGCGACTCAAGGCCAACCTGGCGGTGCCCGACCACAATGTACCGACGCTGGGGCGTGCGCAGGGCATTGTCGATCCCATCTCCCGCGCCCAGGTGGACGCACTGGATCGCAACTGCCAGGAGTTCGGCATCCCCGAGCTGACCATGCTGGATCACCGCCAGGGCATCGTCCATGTGATCGGGCCGGAGCAGGGATTCACGCTGCCCGGCACCACCATCGTCTGCGGCGATTCCCATACCGCTACCCACGGCGCGTTTGGGGCGCTGGCCTTCGGCATCGGCACCAGTGAGGTGGAGCATGTCCTGGCCACCCAGACGCTGTTGCAGAAGAAGTCCCGCACCATGCTGATCTCGGTGGATGGCGCGGTGGCGCCGGGTATCACGGCCAAGGACATTGTGCTGGCCATCATCGGCCGCATCGGCACCGCCGGTGGCACCGGTTACACCGTCGAGTTCGGCGGTGAGGCCATCCGCGCCCTGTCCATGGAAGGCCGCATGACGGTCTGCAACATGGCCATCGAGGCCGGCGCCCGCGCCGGATTGATCGCGGCCGATGAGAAAACCATTGCCTACGTCAAGGATCGCCCCCAGTCGCCCAAGGGCGCGCTGTGGGAACAGGCGGTGGCGGCGTGGCAGGATCTGCATTCCGATCCCGATGCGGCGTTCGACACGGTGATCCGGCTGGACGCGGCGGCCATCCAGCCGCAGGTGACCTGGGGCACTTCCCCGGAAATGGTGGTCGCGGTCGGCGATCGGGTGCCCGATCCGGATCGTGAGGCCAATCCCGGCAAGGCCGAGGGGATGCGCCGCGCCCTGGCCTATATGGGTCTGACGGCGGGAACGCCGATCACGGACATCGCGCTCGACAAGGTCTTCATCGGGTCGTGCACCAATTCGCGCATCGAAGACCTGCGCGCGGCGGCGGCGGTGGTGAAGGGCCACAAGGTTTCGCCTCGCCTCAAGCTGGCGATGGTGGTTCCGGGTTCCGGGCTGGTCAAGACCCAGGCCGAGTCCGAAGGGCTGGACCGCGTTTTTATCGAGGCGGGATTCGAGTGGCGCGAGCCGGGGTGCTCCATGTGCCTGGCCATGAACGCCGACCGCCTGGAACCGGGCGAGCGCTGCGCCTCCACCAGCAACCGCAATTTCGAGGGCCGCCAGGGCCAGGGCGGGCGCACCCATCTGGTGAGTCCGGCGATGGCGGCAGCCGCTGCGATTGCCGGTCATTTCGTCGATATTCGCCAGTTCGGCTAAGGGAGCGCATGCAATGCAGGCATTTACAACTTTCAACGGCTTGGCGGCGCCCTTGGATCGCGCCAATGTGGATACCGATGCGATCATCCCCAAGCAGTTCCTGAAATCCATCCACCGCACCGGCTTTGGCCCCAATCTGTTTGACGATTGGCGCTATCTGGATGCCGGCGGCCTCGATGTGGACAACGCCACGCGCCGGATCAATCCGGATTTCCTGCTCAATCAGCCGCGCTATGCGGGAGCGGAGATCTTGCTGGCGCGGGAAAACTTCGGCTGTGGCTCCTCCCGCGAGCATGCCGTCTGGGCATTGAGCGATGCCGGTTTCCGGGTGGTGCTGGCCCCCAGCTTCGCGGACATCTTCTTCAACAACTGCTTCAAGAACGGCGTCCTGCCCATCGTCCTGCCGGCGGCGGTGATGGATCGTCTGTTTGCCGCAACCCTGGCCACGCCGGGCTACCGGTTGACGGTGGATCTGGAAGCACAAACGATCACCACCCCGTCGGGGGAAACGATTCCCTTCGAGGTGGATGCCTTCCGTCGCCATTGCCTGCTCAATGGCTTGGATGACATCGGCCTGACCTTGCAGCGTGCCGAGCGCATCCGCGCCTACGAGGCCCGCCGCCGCCAGGAAGCCCCGTGGTTGTTCGCCGACTGACCCTTGCGAAGGATGGATTGAGATGACGCAACGCATACTGGTTTTGCCTGGCGATGGGATCGGTCCGGAAATCGTCGCCGAGGCGGTGAAGATCCTGCACGCCCTGCAGCGCGATCATGGATTGGATGTGACGCTGGAAGAGGGGTTGCTGGGTGGCTGCGCGGTGGACGCCACCGGCGAACCCTATCCCGCGCGGACGCAGGCGCAGGCGCGGGCGGCCGATGCGATATTGCTGGGCGCCGTCGGCGGGCCGCGCTACGACAGCCTGCCGCGGCCGCAGCGCCCCGAGCGGGGCCTGCTCGCCATCCGCAAGGATCTCAAGCTGTTTGCCAACCTGCGCCCGGCGGTGGTGTTTCCCCAGCTTGCCGCCGCATCGAGCCTGAAGCCCGAAGTGGTGGCGGGTCTGGACATCCTGATCGTGCGCGAGCTGACCGGTGATGTGTACTTCGGCGAGCCACGCGGCATCGAGACGCGCAATGGCGAGCGCGTGGGCATCAACACCATGATCTACAGCGAGTCGGAAATCCGCCGCATCGCCCATGTCGCCTTCCAGGCCGCGCGAAAACGTCAGGGCCGGCTGTGTTCGGTGGACAAGATGAACGTGCTGGAGACCACGCAGCTATGGCGCGATGTGGTGTGCGAGGTGGCGGCCGAGTACCCGGACGTCGCCTTGAGTCATATGCTGGTGGACAATGCGGCCATGCAGTTGGTGCGCAATCCCAAGCAGTTCGACGTGATGGTGACGGGCAATCTGTTCGGCGACATTCTTTCCGATGAGGCGTCCATGCTCACCGGCTCGATCGGCATGCTGCCGTCCGCCTCCCTGGACGCCGACGGCAAGGGGCTCTACGAGCCGATCCATGGCTCGGCCCCCGATATCGCCGGCCGGGGCGTGGCCAATCCGTTGGCGACGATTTTGTCCTTGGGGATGATGTTGCGCTACAGCCTGGGCCGAGCCGATCTGGCCGAGCGGGTCGAGGCTGCCGTGAGCCGCGTTCTGGATCAGGGGCTGCGCACCGCGGACATCGCCCGGCCGG
>WOZT01000217.1 GCA_011620145.1 Gammaproteobacteria bacterium
ATTGCCTGGTGGGCCGGCTGCAGGTAGCGCTCCAGAATCTCCTCGGCGGGCAGGGGGCGAGAGAAGTGATAGCCCTGCACGCCATCACAACCCCAGTTGGACAACAAATAATGTTGTTCCTGGGTTTCCACCCCCTCGGCCACCACGCGCATGTTCAGGCTGTGGGCGAGATTGATGATGGTGGCGGCAATGGCTGCATCCACCGGCTGGTGGGCAATTTCCTGGATGAAGCTGCGGTCGATCTTGAGCTTGTCGATGGGGAATTTTTTCAGGTAACTCAGCGCCGAGTAGCCGGTTCCGAAATCATCGATGGCAATGGCAATGCCGGCATCCTTGAATGCGGTCAGGGTGGCGTGGGTGTCCGTGGAGGCATCGATCAACATGCCTTCGGTCAGTTCCAGCTCGACTTCCTGACCCGTGAGGCCAGCACGCGCGAGGGTGGAGAGGATGACCTGCCGCAGGTCGGCCTGGCGAAATTGCAGTGGCGACAAATTGAATGCCATCGGCACGACCGAGAGGCCCATTCGCCGCCACTGGATCAGCTGTCGACACAGTTCTTCCAGGACCCACTGGCCGATGGGGATGATGAGGCCCGATTCTTCGGCGATGGGGATGAATTCGGCTGGTCCCAGTCCATCTCCTTCCTTTGGAAACCAACGCAACAGGGCTTCCAGTCCGTTCAGTGCGCCGGAATCGGTGTCGATCTGGGGCTGGTAATGCAGCACGAATTCGCCCTGATCCAGCGCCCGACGTAGCCGAGTCTCCAGCGCCATGCGGTGTTCCACGCGATGCGCCATCTGGGGGCTGAATTGGCGAATGGCAGAGCGTCCGGCGGCCTTGGCGGCGTACATGGCGGTATCTGCATTCTTGAACAGGATGGCGATGTCCGTGCCATCTTCGGGGTAGGTGCTGATGCCCAGGCTCAAGGAAATATCCAGACGGAAATTCCCAATTTCGAAAGTGTGCGCCATCGCTTGGAGAATTTTGTTCGCTTCGGTGGTCGCCGCCTGCTGATTCGCCAGGTGTGGGACCACAATGATGAATTCATCTCCCCCGGGGCGGGCAATCAATGCATGGCTGCCCAGGCTGTTTTTGAGTCGTTCGGCCACCGCGCGGAGGAGCTGGTCACCCACATTGTGGCCCAGTGAATCGTTGATGGTCTTGAAGTTGTCCAGATCCAGAAACAGCACGGCCAGGCTTTGATGTGCTTCCTGGTGTTGTGCCAAAAGATCCGGCAACAGGCGATCGAGGCCGTAACGGTTTGGCAGGCCGGTGAGGGCATCGTGGCTGGCCTGGAATTCCAGTTGCTCGGTGGCGCGCCGGCGTTCCGTGATATCCGAGAACATGATGATCGAACGGGTCGGTGTGCCTACGGCATTGCGCAGCACATTTATCGTGAGCCAGATGGGAAACGGGCTGCCGTCGCGTCGGATAAGCTGCAGTTCGCCCTGCCAGATCCCGGCGTCCTTGGCTGCGAGCCAGGCGTGGCGATGACGGGGTTGTTCCTGGGTGGGCACCAGGATTTCGCTGGATTGACCGATAACCGCTTCGCGGGACCATCCGGTCAGCTCGGTAAAGCGAGGATTGACTGAAATGATTTTCCGGTGGGCGTCGATGATGCAGATGGCCTCGGCGCTATGCTGGAAAACCTGATCGGCCAGTTGCAGTTCCCGCCTGGCCTCAAGCTGGCTTGAAATGTCGCGCAAGACCGTGGTGAACAGTGCGTCTTGTCCGATGGTCGTATAACTCATGGTCAGTTCCACCGGGAATTCATCACCGTTCTTCCGGCATCCCTTTACCCGCTGGATGGCATGGCTCGCCCCTGCGCGGACGCGGTCGCGGTATTTGTGAAAGCCCGGATGGTAGCGCTCAGGGATCAGCAGGGTCACGGGTTGACCCAAGGCCTCGTTTGCGGAATAACCGAAGAGCTTTTCGGCGGCCTGGTTGAACAGGATGATCCGGTCGGTGGCATCGATGGCCAGGATGGCGTCCAGGGTCGAGTCGAGGATGGCGCGTCGCAAGGCTTCGCTGGCCCGGATTGCATCCTCGGCCCGTTTGCGCTCGGTGATGTCGGTATGGGTGCCGATGACGCGGGTCGGAATGCCTTGGGCGTTGCGACTGATCACCTTGCCGCGATCAAGGATCCAGATGTAGTGGCCGGCCTTGGCCTGCAGGCGATATTCCAGGGTATAGGCGCTCTCGGCCGGATCGCGGATGAAATCCACCAGTTTTTTGATGACCTGGTTCTTTTCCTCCGGATGCAGCCGTTTGGCCCATTCCCCCAGATCGCTGGCAAGTTCCTCGGGTTCATAGCCCAGCATGCGTTTCCAGCGGGGGGAATAAAACACCGTATTTTTTTCGGTGTCCATGTCCCAGACGCCCTCTCCAGCACCGTCCAGGGCGAATTCCCAGCGCGCCTCGCTGGTTTTCAACGCGTCTTCCATGGCCTTGCGCGGGGTAATGTCCTGCACTGTGCCGAACAGCCGGATCGGCTGGCCGTCCTGATTGCGCTCGCACTGAACGCGGGCATGGATCCAGCGCAAACGGTTGTCTGGCAGGAGCAATGGATATTCCAGCTCGGTGGGCTCTCCGGTTGCAATCGCCTCTCGGACGCATTCCAGGTAGCCTGCTTGATGGCTTGGGGCGATGCGTTGGACGATATCCTCCTGATTAATCTCAAGCTGATCTTCAGGGATAAAGAACAGCCGGCGCGCTTCCGCCGATCCTTCGATTGAGTCGCGGGCGATATCCAAACTCCAGGATCCCAGGTGTGCCACGCGTTGGGCTTCTTCCAGATGAGCCTCGCTGGCACGCAGGCGTGCTTCAACCTCGTGACGGCTCTGTTCCTTGCGCTGGATTTCCAGGGCGTAAGCCAAGTCTTCGGCCAGGGTGATCAGGGTTGGAAGATAGGGATCCTGCAGCAAGAGTGACTCCCCGAAAATGGCCATGACCCCGATTGGGGTCTGTTCTCCATGGAGGGGGAGATAAACAGCGCATTCAGGACGGGCCTCCTTGCCGAAACTTCCCCACAGCGGCCAGACGGGGTCGCTATCCGGGATGGTGGTGAGGGTCTCGACTTCCCCATCCTGCAGGGCACGGATCGCCGGATGGTTGTTGTTCATGTCGAGCGTGATGGAAGGGACGAAGTAAGGACTGGTTTGACTGCCGGCAAAAACAGCCGCCAGATGATTTTCCTGGCGCAGCGAGATGCTGGCCAGACTCACAGAAGGATGCTGGGACAGAACCTGGCAAACTTCCCGGAAAAACGCATCCTCGGGGCGCCCGCGGACCATGGCGGCACGCGCCCGGTTCACTGTTTCGAGCAGGGCAATCACCCGTGATGGGGGCTGCACCTGAAAATCCTTTATGCGGGGCTGCCCAATCAGGCAAAAACAGGGCGGCGCATCCTCGCTGACCAAAGGGAGAAGCTGCCAGTCGGGAATCCCTTGTTGCGTGAAACAGGCTCGTGCATGGGCAATCAGTCGCGCGCTTTCCGCATGGTGCAGATCAAATGGAAAGGACAGGAGTTCGGGCCACAGGGCTGCCAGATTCGGCGCATTGGTCTGTGCAGCTGTCCCGGCCAGTAAGGTCTGGAAAGGCGGATTCATGCCCAGGATGCGGCCTTGCTCGTCCAGCAGCAGCATGGGCAAGGGAATGGCCTGGACCAGGGTCTGCAGGATCAGATTCACCGACTCGTCTCTTTTCATATATTGCCTATCCGTCTGGTCAGCATTTTCGGCTGCCTGACTTGTTCTGCCGCCGTCTGGACCGGCGGATTTGGAATGGGGGAAGCGCATGACAGATTCTTCCGTGGGCTGCCGCGAGACTGTGACTCGTATTTCCCTTGATCCCTGTCCCTGAGTTGTCCCGGCCTGCCTGAGGTCGGGCGTTCACCGCTTGTTTCTTTGGGCATCTGCGCAATGAGCATGAAACTTGTAG
>WOZT01000010.1 GCA_011620145.1 Gammaproteobacteria bacterium
GCGGGTCTGGGCACTCGGTTTCTTCCTGCCACCAAAGCCAGCCCCAAGGAAATGCTGCCAGTGGTGGATAAGCCGCTGATCCAATATGCGGTGGAGGAGGCGGTGGCAGCTGGTGCCGAAGTCATGGTGTTCGTCAACGGTCGCAACAAACGGGCGATTCCCGATCACTTCGACAAGGCTTATGAGCTCGAACGGGAACTGGAAGCTCGCGGCAAACAGAAACTCCTCGAGATCGTCCGCCGCATCGTCCCCGAGAAGGTGACTTGCGTCTATATTCGTCAGTCCGAGGCGCTGGGTCTGGGGCATGCGGTGTTGTGCGCGCAACCCGTGATTGGCAATGAGCCGTTCGCGGTTTTACTGGCCGATGACCTGCTGGATGGGCGGGACAGGCCGGTGTTGTCCCAGATGTGCGACACCTACGAGGAGTATGGGGCGAGCATCCTGGCGGTTGAAGAAGTGCCGCCCAGTGACACCGACAAGTACGGGATCGTCCAGATCGGTAAAAAGCCCGGCAAGGTGTGCGAAATCGAAGGCATGGTGGAAAAGCCCAAGCCGGAAGAGGCGCCTTCCAATCTGGGTGTGGTGGGACGATACATTCTCACCCCTCGGATTTTTGAACTGATCCGGAAAGTGCCTCGCGGCGCCGGGGGCGAATATCAGTTGACCGATGCCATTGCGGCTTTGTTGCCCTACGAGAAAGTGTTTGCCTATCAGTTTGATGGCAAGCGCTATGACTGCGGCAGCAAGCTGGGCTACCTGCAGGCCAATGTGGAATACGCGCTGCGCCACCCCGATGTGGGCCAGGAGTTCAGGGCCTATCTGCGCCAGGCGGTGGACGCGGGATTGCTCGATACCGACTGAGTTGCCCCCCTTGCGGCGGCGCCGGATACCCGCCGCAAGGGATCAGGAAAGATAGCGGCTAAACCTGGCGCGCCTGACAGGGCGCATTGCCCAGATAGGTCGATGGCGTCAGTGCCAGTAACCGGTCCCGAACATCGTCCGGCAAGGGCAGTTCCGCAATGAAGACCCGGAGTTGCTCTGGCGTGATGCGTTGCCCGCGCGTCAATTTCTTCAATTGTTCATAAGGCTGGGGAATGCCGTAACGGCGCATGACGGTCTGGATGGCCTCGCCAACCACCTCCCAGTTGGCATCCAGATCGCGCTGCAGCGCGATGGGATCAGCCTCCAGCTTGCCGAGGCCGCGCAGGATGGATTGGTAGGCGATCAGACTGTGGGCGACGCCCACACCGAGATTGCGCAGCACGGTGGAATCACTCAGATCCCGCTGCCAGCGCGAAACCGGCAGTTTTTCGGTGAGATGGCCGAGCAAGGCATTGGCGATGCCCAGATTGCCTTCCGCATTCTCGAAGTCGATGGGGTTGATCTTGTGGGGCATGGTGGATGAGCCCACCTCATTTTCCACAGGCCGCTGGCGAAAATAGCCGACGCTGATGTAGCCCCACACATCCCGGCACATGTCCAGCAGGATGGTGTTCATGCGCATCAGGGCGGCGAAATATTCCGCCATGTAGTCATGCGGCTCGATCTGGGTGGTGAACGGATTCGATGCCAGCCCCAACTCGTTGACGAAGCGGCTGCTGAGGGTCGGCCAATCGGTTTCGGGGTAGGCGATGTAGTGGGCGTTGAAATTGCCCACCGCGCCATTGAGCTTGCCCCACAGGAGGATATTGGCGAACTGGCGGCGCTGGCGATCCAGTCGATGCACGAAGTTCGCCATTTCCTTGCCCAGGGTGGTGGGGGAGGCGGGTTGACCGTGGGTGCGGGCCAACATGGGTAAATCAGCGTAGCGATGCGCCAAGGTGCGCAGGGCTTCGATCAACTGATCCAGCATCGGCAACAGGATCTGTTCCCGGGCATCTTTCAGCATCAAGCCATGGCAGAGGTTGTTGATGTCTTCAGACGTGCAGGCGAAATGGATGAATTCGCTGACGGCCTCCAGCTCTGTATTTCCTGCAATCTGCTCCTTCAGAAAATATTCCACCGCCTTGACGTCGTGGTTGGTGATTTCCTCGATGGATTTTACCCGTTGGGCCTGCTCCAGGCCAAAGCGGAAGCTGATGTCGTGCAATCGCTGTTGCGCCCAATCGCTGAGTGGCGGCACTTCGGGAATCGTGGACTCGTAAGACAATGTCTGTAGCCAACGCACCTCCACCATCACACGGTAACGAATCAAACCGAACTCGCTGAGGATCGATCTCAGCTCGAAGGTTTTATCGGCGTAGCGGCCGTCAATGGGGGAAAGGGCGGTCAGCGCGGTCAGTTCCATAGAATCTCCGGTCCAGGCTCTGGCAAACACCGGACACGCGGGGAATGACGCATCCGGTGATAAACTCGATCAGGGCGCTCATCATACTGCAATCGTTGTTTATTGCGTTTCAATCGCCGCTTTTTGCCGGATGATGACAGTCTGTATGGAGGAATGGCCATGGATTCACGACAATCCGGGACCCGGTTCGAGCACGACAGCCTGGGATCGGTTGAGGTGCCGGCAGGGGCCTGCTGGGGCGCGCAAACCCAGCGAGCGGTTGAGAACTTCACGATCGGCGGCGGGAAGATGCCACCCGCTTTCATTGAGGCGGTTGCCTTGATCAAGGCCGCTGCGGCGGAAGCCAATGGCCAGTTGGGCCTGTTGTCCTCGGACATGGCGCTGGCCATCGTCCAGGCCAGCGATGCCATTGCCCAGGGAGCGCATGCCGACCAGTTCCCGGTGGATGTTTACCAGACCGGCTCCGGTACCAGCACCAACATGAATGTGAACGAGGTGATCGCCCATCTCGCCGGCGCGGCGCTGGGTCGGCCCATCCATCCCAACGACGACGTCAACCTGGCCCAGAGCAGCAATGACGTCATTCCCACCGCGATCCACGTGAGTGCGGTGCTGATGCTGGATCGGGCGCTTCTGCCCGCCATCGAGGCGTTGGAACAGGCAATTGCTCAAAAGGCGGCGACGCTTGACGGGGTGGTGAAGACGGGACGCACCCATCTCATGGATGCCACGCCGATCCGGATGTCCCAGGAACTGGGCGCGTGGGCCAGCCAGCTCGCCCAGAGCCGCCACCGCCTGCAGGACACCCGTGGACGATTGCTGGCCTTGGCGCAAGGTGGCACGGCGGTCGGCACCGGGCTCAATGCGCCGCCTGATTTTGTTCCCGCTTTCCTGGCGGGCCTGCAACGGCGCACTGGCGTCGCCTTTCGCGCTGCGGACAATCCATTCGCTGCCCTCGCGGGCCAGGAAACGGCCCTGGAATTGTCGGGCAACCTCAAGGTCTTGGCAGCGGTGCTGATGAAGATCGCCAATGATCTGCGCTGGATGAACAGCGGTCCGCTTGCGGGATTGGGGGAAATCACCCTGCCGGCCCTGCAACCGGGCAGCAGCATCATGCCGGGCAAGGTCAATCCGGTGATCCCCGAGGCAGTCGCTCAGGTGGCCGCCCAGGTCATTGGCTACGATGCCGCCATCACCGTCGCGGCCCAATCCGGCAATTTTCAGCTCAATGTGATGTTGCCGCTGATTGCCCATAACCTGCTCACCGCGCTGAGCCTGCTCAGTCGAGCCTGTCGATCCTTGGGAGAACGGGCGATCGATGGACTGGTCGTGAATGTTGATCATTTGCGTGACCGTCTGGAACGCAATCCGATTCTGGTCACGGCATTGAATGCCTTGATTGGCTACGAAGCCGGCGCCCGCATCGCCAAGGCTGCTCTCCAGCGCGGCGTGTCGGTGCGTGAAGTGGCGCGGGAGATGACGGATCTCACCGATGCCGATCTGGATCGCCTGCTTGATCCGATCGCACTGACCCGGGGAGGCATGCCCGAGGCCGCAGCTCACCAAGCCGATAGGGAGTCGAAAAGTTAGATGAGCGAGGATATTCTGGACCGCATCGTGCGCCAGCTTGGCGGGACG
>WOZT01000061.1:0-2581 GCA_011620145.1 Gammaproteobacteria bacterium
GTGCGCGCCCTGGGGGAGGATTGGCAGCTCCAGGGCAGCGCGCGTTTTCGCAAGTATTTGATCAACGTCTACGACGGCCGGCTGTGGGTGTCGGCAGGGCGCTTTGACCCCCAGGGGCTTTACGCCCTGGATCTGACCTATGCCTTGGCCTTCAAGGCAAAGGATCTGGCCGCGCGCTCGGTCGAGGAGATGCGCCGCATTGGTGAAACCAACGACACCGATCTGCGGCGCTGGGATGGCGTCATGCGCACCGCCTTTCCCGATCTCAAGGCCGGCGATCGCCTGGTCGGCGTCAATGTGCCCGGCCGGGAAACCCGCTTCTATCTCAATGACAAGCTGTTTTCGACCGTTTCTGATCCGGCATTCGGGCCGGCGTTCTTTGCCATCTGGCTGCATCCGCGCACCAGCGAGCCGGCCTTCCGGCGCGATCTGCTGGCCGGTTCGTCCGCCGGGTCATGACCATGACCCATGAGTCAGCCGAGGTGCCGGCTCGGGTGCGCCTGGATCGCTGGTTGTGGGCCGCCCGATTCTTCCGCAGTCGCGGCTTGGCCAGCGAGGCGGTGGCGGGTGGCAAGGTGCATTGCAATGGCCAGCGCGCCAAGCCTGCCCACGGCATCAAGATCGGGGATCAGCTCCAGATCCTGCGCGCAGAGGAGCGTTTCGAGGTCACCGTGCGGGCTTTGGAAGTCCGCCGTGGATCCGCGTCCACGGCATGCGCCCTGTACAGCGAAACCCCGGAGAGTGTGACGGCCCGCGAACAGTTGCGGGAAAACCGTCGCCTGGCCCCCGCCCCGGATCCGGGCCAGCGACCGGACAAGCAGGCGCGCCGCCGCTTGCAGGCGCTGCGCCGCGGCACGTGAAGATGCCTCGCCCCCTGACGTTTGGGTATACTGCGGCGATCGCCCCCCGCAGGAGCCTCCGGTGCCGTTGGATGTGCGCACGCCCCCCGTTGCCGTGGATCTGGTCATTGAACTGATCGACCGGCCGGAGCCGTCGCTGGTGCTGGTGGCGCGCCGCTTTCCGCCATTGGGCTGGGCCTTGCCCGGCGGATTCGTGGAGATGGGTGAAACGCTGACGGCAGCCGCCTGCCGTGAGGCGCGCGAGGAAACCGGGCTCGATGTCAGTCTGGTGGCGCTGTTGGGCTGCTATTCCGATCCCGCGCGCGATCCGCGCGGACAGACCGTGAGCGTGGTCTATGTGGCGCATGCCACGGGCCGTCCGCAGGGCGGCGATGATGCCCGCGAAGCCGCCGCATTCACGCGCGCATCCTTGCCGGAGCTGGCCTTCGACCACGCCCGGATTCTCAGCGATTACTTCGAATTCTATCGGCTCGGTCGTCCGGTCCCTTTGCGTTGAGGGAAGGCATCAAGACTGCGGATACTGTCCTCTGCCGGCGCTGATCCGCCGCTGGAGGGAAACAAGGAAACTGGCCGGGGGGACCCTCCGGGTCGGTATTGTTCCACACACCGGGCTGATTCCCCGGTCCAGGAGACGCGCTGCCCATGTCCTATCGTCATATTCAACTTCCCGAACAGGGAGAGAAGGTTCGCTTCGGCGAGGACGGTCGTCCTCAGGTTTCCGACCAGCCGATTCTCGGCTACATCGAAGGAGATGGGATTGGTCCGGATATCACCCGTGCCTGTCTGCGCATCTGGGATGCGGCGGTGGAAACCGTCTACGGCGGTCGCCGCAAGATCCACTGGTGTGAGCTGTTCCTCGGGGAAAAGGCCGCTGGACTGTACGAGGGGAATTATTACCCCGAGGAAACCCTGGCCGCGATCCGCGAGCTGGGCGTGGCCATCAAGGGGCCACTCACCACGCCCGTCGGCGGCGGCTTCCGCTCGCTGAACGTCTCCTTGCGCCAGGATCTGGATCTCTATGCCTGTGTCCGGCCGGTGCGCTACTACGCGGGCGTTCCCTCCCCGGTGCGCGAGCCGCAGTTGATCGATGTGGTGATCTTTCGCGAAAACACCGAAGACGTCTATGCCGGCATCGAGTACGCCTCGGGCTCGCCGGAAAACAAGAAGCTCGCGACCTTCCTGCGTGAGGAAATGGGCGCCGAATTCTTCGAGGACGCGGGCCTGGGCATCAAGCCGATCAGCCCCTTCGGCAGCAAGCGGCTGGTGCGCCAGGCGATCCAGTACGCCATTGACCAGGGCCGCGAGAGCGTCACCCTGGTGCACAAGGGCAATATCATGAAGTACACGGAAGGCGCCTTCCGTGGTTGGGGTTATCAGGTGGCGCGCGAGGAATTCGGCGACCGCACCATCACCGAGACCGAGGTGTTCGAGGAGCATGGCGGCAAGGTCCCCGAAGGCAAGATCCTGATCAAGGACCGCATCGCCGACATCATTTTCCAGCTCATGCTGTTGCGCCCGCAGGAATTCGACGTGCTCGCCACCATGAACCTGAATGGCGATTACCTGTCGGATGCAATTGCCGCGCAGGTCGGCGGGGTCGGCATCGCGCCGGGCGCCAACATCGGCGATGGCGTGGCGGTGTTCGAGGCGACCCACGGCACGGCGCCCAAGTACGCCAATCTGGACAAGGTCAATCCCGGTTCGCTGCTGTTCAGCGGCGT
>WOZT01000061.1:2681-3922 GCA_011620145.1 Gammaproteobacteria bacterium
CCCATGACCGAACCCATCAGCGCCTGCATCGACCGCATGCTCAAGCATCGCATCCGGCGCCTGCTGGTGGAGGAAAAAGGCCAGATCATCGGCATCGCCACCGAGACCGATATGGTCAACGCGGTGGAGTTGTTCAATTGGATTCGCGCTGAGTAAAACAGCATCGCCCTCTTGAAGGCCGCTTCGAGCGGTCGCGGTCTATCCTTGATCATCCGGCCTGCCCTGCAGGCCGGATTTTTATGGGCCGGCTTGATGGCGCGCCGTCGGCCTTGCATGCTGGGAGGCGGCCGCCTATAAAACGCGACAGAAAAGCCAATCCGGTTCCAAAGTGACACACTGAATCGTTTATTGAGCCGCTCCCCATCCCCTCCGACTCTCGAGACCCATTCCCCATCCCGCATGAAAATCCCGAAAGATCTCCAGCCGCTGATTGACGATGGCATAGTCGATAACGTGATCCGGCCGCTGAAAAGCGGCAAGGAAGCATCCGTCTATCTGGTGGCCTGTGGCGCCGATGTGCGCTGCGCCAAGGTGTACAAATCCGTTGAACAGCGCGGCTTCCACAAGCTCGCCGAGTATCAGGAAGGGCGCAAGACCCGCAACAGCCGGGACCAGCGTGCCCTGGGCAAGCGCAGCAAGCACGGGCGCGAGGTCGAGCAGGCGGCCTGGAAGAACGCCGAAGTGGACGCGCTCTACCGGCTTGACGCCGCAGGCGTGCGCGTGCCCAAGCCCCATGGTTATTTTGACGGCGTGTTGCTGATGGAGCTGGTCGTCGGCGCGGACGGCAATGCGGCGCCCCGGCTCAATGACGTTGCGCCCGCAGCGGAGGTGGCGCGCGCGTGGCATCGCGATCTGATTGCGCAGATCGTGCGCATGCTGTGCGCGGGGCTGATTCATGGGGATTTGTCCGAGTTCAACGTGCTGGTGGGGGTCGATGGCCTCGTGATCATCGACCTGCCGCAGGCCGTGGACGCCGCGGGCAACAACAATGCCTTCCGGATGCTGGAACGCGACGTCAACAATGTCCGGGCTTACTGCGGCCGTTTCGCGCCCGAGTTGCTGGACACGGAATACGCCCATGAAATCTGGGCGCTCTACACCGAAAATCTGTTGCAGCCGGACAGCTCCCTGACGGGGCGCTTTGTACATGACGAAACGCCGGCGGACGTGGATGGCGTGTTGCGCCAGATCGAGGAGGCGCGCGAGGAAGCCATCCATCGCAAGAGCTATCTCGAGGACAG
>WOZT01000229.1 GCA_011620145.1 Gammaproteobacteria bacterium
AATCTCCTGGCGCTTGACCCACTCCAGGAGGGTCTGCGGCACGCAGCCAATTTTGGGGGCAATCGACTCAACGGCTGCCCACAGCGAGGGGTACTCTCCGCGATGCTCCTGCACCAGGCGCACGGCGCGTTCACGGACTTCAGGGGAAAACTTGTTCGATTTCTTCATGGCTCCATCTTCTCAGGTGTTGGAGCCTCCTCAAAACCAAAACCCGGGGCGGTTCAGTCCCGCCTATCCGGAACTCGCAGAACGTGTTCAATACGTTCGCGCACATCGGAAGGACAGTGACCGTTCGGAAACCAACGCCCTTGCATCCATACCTCACGCATTCGGCGAGCGCCGCCATCAGGACGGTCGGGCGCTGTTGATCCCACGGCACAGTTCAGAGAGCCGCCCGTACCTGACCTGCCCCCTACCTTCCCCTGCGAACGTTGGCAGCGCATCATGTCCCCACTCGACCTTCCAATTCCGCGAACCGGCCGCCTTCACTCATGAGCATCCTGCAAGTGCCGCATGCCCGCCCCCGCGTCATCCTGTTCGACTGGCATGCCACGCTGGTGGATACGCTGGACGCCATGTACCACGCAGTCGATGACGTCCTGCCCCATCTCGAGGAACTGGGCCTGCTGGACCGGCTGCTCAAACCCAGTCAGTCCAAAACGGTGGAGGACGCCAAGCTGGTGGGTTATGTGCGCCGCTATCGTCGCCTGCACCCCAAGATCAAGGCTGCCCGCAAGATTTCCCGCACCGACATCTTCGAGCTGCTGTTCGGGCCGGACGAGGACGCCAAGCGCCTGGCGCATCAGGCCTTCGACCGTTGTTACCGCAACCACTACGGGGATGTACATCCCATGGAGCCGGCCATGCGGGAAAACCTCGAAACCCTGAGCAGCATGGGCATCACCCTCGGCGTCATCTCCAATCGCAGCCGCGAATTCATGAGCCATGAAATCGCCGTGGTGGATGGCACGGGCTGGGCCGATCTGTTCGAAACCATGGTGTGCGGCGATGATGTGCCGAATCGCAAGCCGGCGCCGGATCTGATCCTGAAGGCGCTGGACAAGCTCGGCGCCCCGCCCTCGCCGGCATGCTGGTATGTGGGCGACAGCACCACTGACGTCGTCGCCGCCAAGGAGGCGCGGGTCACCTCGATTTTCTACAACGGCGCCCATTGGGATGCGGCTTGGATCGACAAGATCTTTCCCGGAACCATCCGCCATCCCCACCGCCCCGACGCGGTGGTGGATAACTTGCCGGCGCTGCTGATCCTGGTGCGGCGCTTCCTGGGCGCTGCGACGACTTGACGCAGATCAAGCGTTCGGCACGAATCGCAGCAAATTCACCTCCCATCATCCATGCTGCGAAGAGTGACTTACAAACAAGGAGGAACCCATGCTCTATCTGGCTTTTTTCATCTTTGTGATCGTGTTTCTGGGCGGCCTGTTGCTGGCCTATCGGCACTTCCAGGAAGACGATGTGCCCCTTGCCCTGGCAATGGGGCATGGCGCCGGTGGGGTGTTGGGATTGGTCATTCTCTATTTCGCGGCCAGCAGCTTGGGGGCCACGTCCCTGTGGATCGCCTTTGGGCT
Organism: Gammaproteobacteria bacterium; assembly: GCA_011620145.1. Taxonomy (GTDB): domain Bacteria; phylum Pseudomonadota; class Gammaproteobacteria; order UBA5335; family UBA5335; genus Macondimonas. Next base: position 1,590 of record WOZT01000229.1, read on the forward strand.
CTATGTTCTGGCTGCCCTGGGGGGCTGCAGCCTGACGGTGTATGGCCGATTCATCGGGGATGGCGCGCCCAAGGCGATGATCCTCGGGCATGGGCTGGTAGCCGTGCTGGGTTGCACGGCGCTGACGCTGGGTGTTTATGGCGCACTGACGGCTTAACCCGGTTCCCCGAACCGGGAGGGCTCGGCAGGCAGGCGGGGCAGTTGCGGCAATCCCACGACAGGGCGACCCAATCGCAACTGATGCGCCAGCGGGCCATTGCGCGCCACCTCCAGGGCAAATCGCACTGGCTGCCGGGCACAGACGGCACGCTCGTCCCCCGGCAGCAGTTCCTCCCGTTGCACGATCATCCCCCGCTCATTGAGGAAAGCCAGGCTCAGGGGGAGGAGCGTATCCTTCATCCAGAAGCAGGGACGCCCGGGACGCCTGAAGACAAACAGCATCCCCGCATCCGCCGCCAAGGCCGTGCGTCCCGCCAAACCGCGCTCCCGAGCACGCGATGTCCGGGCCACTTCGACCTGAATGGGCACGCCATTCACGGCCAAGGTCAGGCGTGGCAACGCCTCATCAGGCGCCGCCCCCCATGCCGTCCCCGCCAGCACCCCCCATATCCCAGCGCACCAGCCACCCAACAGCGCGTTCCGTCGCCGGGAACGCCCGGACGTCGCAACGGTCTTTTTGAAGGTGAGCACCTCACACCACTTCGCCATTCTTCCCATTCCCCTTGCCCGCCAGGAGGCCCGACCCCATGTCGATCCCCGTGCTGCCTTGCTATGTGGCCAATCGCCCCGTCCAGACCGATGATCGCCTCCCCGTACGCGACAAATATCACGGTTCGACCCGGTGGGAGGTGAGCCGGGCGGATGCGGCCCTGATGGAATCAGCCATCGCCGGCGCCGTCCAGGCCGCGCCGGCCATGGCGCGCATGCGCCCTCACGCCCGCCAGGCCATCCTGCGGCATTGCCTGGGACGCCTCCGGGAACAGGCGGCATCCCTGGCCGCGATCCTGGTCCAGGAGGGCGGCAAGCCGCTGACCGCCGCACGCGCCGAAGTCGAGCGTTTGCTCCGCACCTTTGAGCTGGCGGCCGAGGAGGCGGGCCGGCCCGAAGGCGCCTTCCATGACCTGCGCGGCAGCCCCTTGAGCGGAGAGACGCTGGCGTTCGAGCGGCGATTTCCGGTCGGTCCGTGCGCCTTCATCACGCCGTTCAATTTTCCGCTGAATCTGGTGGCCCACAAGGTGGCCCCCGCCCTCGCCGTGGGGTGTCCCTTTGTCCTCAAACCGGCCAGCAATACGCCTGTCAGCGCGCTGATGTTGGGGGAAATCCTGGCCGAGACCGATCTGCCGCCCGGCGCCTTCTCCATTGTGCCTTGCACGCGGGAGGCCGCAAACGCGCTGGTGGAAGACGATCGGCTGCGCTTCCTGAGTTTTACCGGATCAGCCGCCGTGGGCTGGAACCTCAAGGCGCGGGCGGGGAAAAAACGCGTCACCCTCGAACTGGGCGGCAACGCCGCCTGTATCGTGGCGGCCGATGCCGATCTGGAGCGCGCCATCCCGCGCATCGTGCAAGGGGGCTTTGGCAACTCCGGCCAAAGCTGCATCAGCGTCCAGCGCATCCTGGTGCATCGCTCGCTGGAATCGGCGTTCCGGGAACGGCTGCTGGCGACCGTTTCCGCCCTGACCGTGGGCGACCCGGCGCACGAGGATACGGCGGTCGGCCCGCTGATCGATGAAGACGAGGCGATACGCCTGGAAAAATGGATCGCCGCAGCCCAAGCGCGCGGGGCGCGCGTATTGTGCGGGGGGCATCGCCAGGGCGCCGTCTTCAGCCCGACCGTGCTGGAAGCGGTTCCGGAGGATTGCCCCATCTGGGCCGAGGAAGCCTTTGGGCCGGTGGTGATTCTTCGACCCTTCGACGATCTTGAGGAAGCACTCAGGAACGTAAACGCCAGTCGCTACGGCTTGCAGGCCGCTCTGTTTACGGAGAACATCACCACTATTCTGCAGGCTTGGGAACTCTTGGAAGTGGGTGCAGTGGTAATCAACGAGGCACCGAGTTTCCGCGCCGACGCCATGCCCTACGGCGGCGTCAAGGACAGCGGCCTGGGGCGTGAAGGCGTACGAAGTGCCATGACCGAGATGACGGAACCGCGGCTGCTGGTGCTTCCCCACGCCGGTTGGACCGCCTGAAACCCAACAAGGACCCTGTCCGTGGCCGCTCGTTCGCTGCCTCTGCGCTTTTATCTGCCGCTCGCCATCCTTATTCTCGTCGTGGGCGGCCTGTTCATTGGCCTGCCCGCTTGGCTGGCCATCACTCA
>WOZT01000249.1 GCA_011620145.1 Gammaproteobacteria bacterium
ACGGCGAATCCCGCCAGCGGATGCGGGAACAGGCCCGCGCCTATCCGGGCTGGAATCTCACTGGACGCCAGCTATGTGACCTGGAGCTGTTGCTCAACGGCGGCTTCTCCCCCCTGGAAGGCTTCATGGGCGAGGCGGATCATGCCCGCGTCCTGTCCGAGATGCGGCTCGCCGATGGCACGCTGTGGCCCATGCCCATCACCCTGGATGTTGACGAGGCATTCGCTGGAAAACTCGGCAGTGGTGACTGGATCGGTCTGCATGACCCTGAGGGCGTACTGATTGCCGTCATGCGGGTGGATGACATCTGGCGGCCCGACCTCGGGGCCGAGGCCGAGGCCGTGTTCGGGACGCGGGATGAGGCCCACCCGGGCGTGAGCCATCTGCTGCGTCGCAGCAATCCAGTGTATCTGGGTGGCCCTGTGCATGGCCTGGATGCCCCGACTCACTACGATTTCAAGAGCCGGCGCCATACCCCTGCCGAGATGCGCACCTTGTTCGACAAGCTGGGCTGGCGGCGCATTGTGGCCTTCCAGACCCGCAACCCCATGCACCGCGCCCATCAGGAACTCACCATTCGTGCCGCGCGGGATGCCGAGGCCAATCTGCTCATCCATCCCGTGGTGGGCATGACCAAACCCGGCGACATCGACTACTACACGCGCGTGCGCTGCTATGAGCAATTGCTCAAGCGCTATCCCGAACAGACCACCCAGCTCAGCCTGCTGCCGCTGGCCATGCGCATGGGCGGTCCGCGCGAGGCGCTCTGGCACGCCATCATCCGCAAGAATCATGGCTGCACCCATTTCATCGTCGGTCGCGACCACGCCGGCCCCGGCAAGGACAGCCACGGCAAGGATTTCTACGGTCCCTACGACGCCCAGGAACTGGTCGCAAAGTATCAGGATGAACTCGGCATCACCATGGTCCCCTTCCAGGAAATGGTCTATGTCGAGAATCGTGCCCAGTACGCACCCGGCAATGAGGTTCAGCCCGGTGAAACGGTGCTCAACATCTCCGGAACGGAATTCCGCCGCCGCCTGCGCGAAGGCGCCGACATTCCCGAATGGTTCTCCTATCCAGAGGTCGTTGCCGAACTCAAGCGCAGCTATCCGCCGCGCCAGCAGCAGGGCTTTACGGTGTTCTTCACTGGCCTGTCCGGTTCCGGGAAATCCACCATCGCCAATGCGCTGATGGTCAAGCTGATGGAAATGGGCGGACGCCCAGTGACCCTGCTGGACGGCGATCTGGTGCGCAAGCATCTCTCCAGCGAACTGGGCTTTTCCAAGGAACACCGCAACCTCAATATCCTGCGCATCGGCTATGTCGCCGCCGAAATCACCAAGCATCGAGGCATCGCCGTGTGCGCGCCCATTGCGCCCTATCGGGAAACCCGCCGTCAGGTGCGGGAAATGGTCCAGGCCGGTGGGGGTTTCATCGAAGTGCATGTGGCGACGCCGCTGGAGGTCTGCGAAAGCCGCGACCGCAAGGGGCTCTATGCCAAGGCGCGGGCCGGTCTGATCCCCGAGTTCACGGGAATTTCCGATCCTTACGAGGTGCCGGAACAAGCTGACCTGATCATCGATACCCAGGATTGTTCGGCTGATGAGGCGGCCCTGCGGGTATTGCTGAAGCTGGAAAGCCTGGGGTTCATTGCCTGATCAGGCCAGATCGTGAGGGCTTTGGTCGCTTGACGCAACTTGGAGGAAACTGAGATGGGCCTGGAATTTCACTGTGTGGATGCCTTCAGCGATGCGCCTTATCAGGGCGCGCCCATCCTCGTCTTTCCCCGCGCCGAAGGCCTGGTGGAAGCCCAGATGCGCCGCATCGCCCGGGAGTTCGGCTATGAGGACACCGTGTTTCTGCAACGGGATGGCGCAAGCCTCCACTGGCAGATGCACCTGTTCGGACGCCGTGGCAATCTGCAGCCCTTTGCCGGCCATCCCACCGTGGCGGCGGGCGCGGTGCTGATCCAGGCCGGCGTGCTGCCGGCCACGGCGGGAACAACCACGTTCAGCTTTGGTCTGCCCATCGGCACCGTTGATCTACAGGTCCGCTGCGCGGATGGCCGACCGATGCACAGCGCGTTTCGGATGCAATGCAATCACGCCGTGGACGCCTACGTACCCGGCGCAGCCGACATTGCAGCCGTGCTGGGATTGCCGGATGCGGACCTGATCGGCATGACGGGGCACGCCCCGCTGAGCCTGCTTGGTGGCCCCTTGTCTTATTTCGTCGTTCCCCTGCGCGATTCCGCCACCTTGCAGCAAGCCTGCTTCGACCGGACCGCCTGGGCTCGCTCCAGCGCCACGGTCACCTTGCCGCCGCAAATCCTCGCCATTGCCCCCGCCGGAATGGAAGCCGATGGCACGCCGCGCATTGAGGCGCGCCTGTTCGGACTGGACATCGCGCCGCAAGACGATCCCCCCATCGGTTCGGCCATGCCGGCTCTGGCCAGCTACCTGGCCTTGTCGGAGCCGGCCGATCCGCTGCGCATCGTGGCCTTGCGCGGCATGGGCCATGGTCGGCTGAGCACGCTGCAGGTGATCGCGCAGCGTAGCGGCCAAACCGTCATGGAGGTCAGCGTCGGCGGGGCGGTCACGCCGATTGCCCAAGGGCAGTTGATCACGGACTGACCCGAGCGTTGCATCCGGCGCTGACCCATGCACCGGTCAAGCGCAGCGGGTATGATGGCGCCTTGAGCCAACCCCAGCCGGGCCCGGAACATTTCTCATAACCCCCTCACCATTCAAAGACAAGCCAATGAAAATCCCTGAGATTCTCATCATTGAATCGGCTCACAAGCCCGGCAGTCTGGGCAAGATCCTTGCGGTGATCGGCGAAGCCGGCATTGTGGTGGAACACCTCAATGCGGTACGCCGGGAACAGGACCAGACCATCTGGGAAATCACCCTGGAAATGGACCCCGAGACCGACGGTGGGGTGATCGACCAGATCAATGCCCTGCCCAACGCCAAGATCATTGGTCGCTCGGACCGCATCATGGACCGGCACCGGGATGGCAAGATCCGCATGATCTCCCGCGTCCCCATCGGCTCCATCCAGCAATTGCGCGACATCTATACGCCCGGTGTGGCGCGCGTCTCCCTCGCCATTCAGGCCGATCCCATGTTGCAATGGGAATACACCGCCCTCAGACACACCGTGGCCATCGTGACCAATGGCACGGCCGTGCTGGGCCTGGGCGATGTCGGCGTGGCGGCGGCCCTGCCCGTCATGGAAGGCAAATCCGCTCTGTTCGCCCAACTGGCGAAAATCAGCGGCATTCCGATCCTGATCGATGAAAAAGATCCCGAACGGCTGATCGACACCATTTGCGCGATTGCGCCCTCTTTCGGCGCGATACAGCTCGAGGACATCGCCGCGCCGCTGTGCTTCGAAGTGGAGGAAGGGCTGAAAGCACGCCTGGATCGGCCGGTGATGCACGATGACCAGCATGGCACGGCCGTGGTAACACTCGCCGCCCTCATCAATGCCACCGCACGCGTGGATGTGGATCTGCGCGACAGTGTGGTGGGCCAGATTGGCCTGGGCGCCGCCGGCATTGGCATTGCCCGCCTGCTGCGCAGCTATGGCGTCAAACGGGTGCTGGGCGCTGACATTCATCCGCACGCGATCGAGCGCCTGGAGCGCTTCGGCGGCGAAGGGCGCAGCCTGGATGCCCTGATGGCCGAAGCCGATATCGTGATCGCGACCACCGGCGTCCCCGGCCTCATCAAGCCCGAGAAAGTGCGGCCGGGCCAGATCATCCTCGCCCTGTCCAATCCGGAGCCGGAAATTGCCCCGCGGCGGGCGCTGCAGCAGGGCGCCATCTTCGCGGCCGACGGCGGTAGCGTGAACAATGCCCTGGGGTTCCCTGGCCTGTT
>WOZT01000212.1 GCA_011620145.1 Gammaproteobacteria bacterium
TGCTGCTCCCCTATTACCGCCGCCCCAGCATGCAGGAGAAAATCGTCCGCCATTGTGGTCATCCCTACCTGCTCGAGACGGATGTGGCCACGCGGACCTGGTGGGACACACACCCCGAATTTCGACGTCTGGTGGAACAGCCGCAGATGAAATCCTGGGACCGGTTCCCTTTGCCGGTCGAGCTGCTGTTCTTCCGCATCGATACCCTGTCGCGCCGCGGAATCAAGCGCATGCGGCAGCTCTTCGACTGCACGGTGCATCCCAAAACCATTCCCGGCCACCACCGCAGCCTGCGCAAGGGTGTCCCCGAGGCCGATGCGGCAATCATCGATTTCTGTCGACGCCACGCCTAGCGCGACCCGCGCCGATCAATCTCTCCCACTGGATCGGGCATGTCCTGACAATTGAGCAAACACCCAGCAAGGTTTTTTGCGCGGATTCGAATATTGCGCTTTGCCAACGGCGCACGGCCTCGGGGCAGGCGGGCTGGCAATGGTCATGAGGGTGGCGCTACTATCGGGTTCAGCCCGCCTTGCCGGGTGCACGCGATCCAGTTCCCCCGCCAGCCCAGGAGACGCCATGGCCAAGCCCGCCGATATGGATGCCCAGGAAACTCGGGAATGGCTGGATGCGCTCAACGCGGTGATGGAACGGGAAGGTCCGGAACGCGCCCACTTCCTGCTCGAAACGCTGATCGAGCAGGCCCGCCGCTCCGGCGCGCACATTCCCTTCAATCCCAACACCGCCTACCTCAACACCATCTCCCCCGCTGAGGAGGAACGCAGTCCCGGCGACGCCGACATGGAATGGCGCATCCGTTCCCTGGTGCGCTGGAACGCCCTGGCGATGGTGGTCAAGGCCAACAAGGTGAATGCCGGCATCGGCGGTCACATCGCCAGCTTCGCCTCCGCCGCCACGCTCTATGACGTCGGCTTCAACCACTTTTTCCATGCCCCGAGCGAGGGCCATGGCGGCGATCTGCTCTATATCCAGGGCCACTGCACTCCCGGAGTCTATGCCCGCGCCTATCTGGAACATCGCATCCACAAGGAAGAGATGCACCGCTTCCGCCAGGAGGCGCTGGCGCCGGGCCTGTCGTCCTATCCCCATCCGCGCCTGATGCCGGATTTCTGGCAGTTTCCCACTGTCTCCATGGGGCTGGGGCCGATCATGGGCATCTATCAGGCGCGCTTCATGAAATATCTCCAGAACCGCGGCCTGGCCGAGACCGACAACCGCAAGGTATGGGTCTTCTGCGGCGACGGCGAGATGGACGAACCCGAATCCCTGGGCGCCATCGGCCTTGCCGGACGCGAGAAACTGGACAACCTGATCTTCGTGGTCAACTGCAACCTGCAGCGCCTGGACGGCCCAGTGCGCGGCAACGGCAAGATCATCCAGGAACTGGAAGGCGATTTCCGGGGCGCCGGCTGGAATGTCATCAAGGTCATCTGGGGGTCCTATTGGGACCCGCTGCTGGCCGCCGACAGCAAGGGCCTGCTGCGTCAGCGCATGGAAGAGGCAGTGGACGGCGAGTACCAGAACTACAAGGCCAAGGGCGGCGCCTACACCCGCGAGCATTTCTTCGGCAAATACCCCGAACTCAAGGCCCTGGTCTCACGCATGACCGACCAGGACATCTGGCGTCTCAATCGCGGCGGCCACGATCCGCACAAGGTCTACGCCGCCTATGCCGCCGCCATGAAGCATACCGGCCAGCCCACGGTGATCCTGGCCAAGACCGTCAAGGGCTATGGCATGGGCGAGGCCGGTGAAGGCCAGAACATCACCCATCAGCAGAAAAAGTTGGGCGAGGAAGCGCTCAAGGCTTTCCGCGACCGGTTCAACATCCCCATTTCCGATGCCGAGATCGGCGACGCCCCGTTCTACCGCCCGCCACCGGACAGCCCGGAGGCCACCTACCTGCAGGAGCGGCGCCGCAGTCTCGGCGGTTATCTCCCCGCACGCCGGCGGGCCGCCGATACCCTGCCCATGCCGCCGCTGGCGGTGTTCGATGCCATGCTGAAGGGCACCGATGGCCGCGAGATGTCCACCACCACGGCCTTTGTGCGCATGCTGACCGTCCTCACCCGTGACAAGGCCATCGGCCCGCGCATCGTCCCCATCGTGCCGGATGAGGCGCGCACCTTCGGCATGGAAGGCCTGTTCCGCCAGATCGGCATCTACTCCCCGGTCGGCCAGCTCTACGCGCCCCAGGACGCCGACCAGCTCGCCTACTATCGCGAGGACATCAAGGGCCAGATCCTGGAGGAAGGCATCACCGAGGCCGGCGCCTTCTCCTCCTGGCTGGCCGCCGCCACGGCCTACAGCAACCATGCCTTGAGCATGATCCCATTCTTCATCTTCTATTCCATGTTCGGCTTCCAGCGCATCGGCGACCTCATCTGGGCCGCCGGCGACAGCCGCGCGCGGGGTTTCCTGCTGGGCGGCACGGCCGGACGTACCACGCTGGCCGGCGAGGGTCTGCAGCATCAGGACGGCCATAGCCATATCCTCGCCCTGACCCATCCCAACTGCATTGCCTATGACCCCTGTTATGCCTATGAGCTGGCGGTGATCCTGCACGAGGGCATGCGGCGCATGTACGAGCGCCACGAGGATGTCTTCTACTACCTCAGCGTCATGAACGAGAACTATGCCCATCCCCCGCTGCCGGAAGGCGCTGAGGAAGGCATCGTCAAAGGCCTGTATCGCCTGAGCACCAGCAACCACAGCGGCCCGCGCGTCCAATTGCTGGGCTCGGGTACCATCCTGCGCGAGGTGGAACGCGCTGCCGCCCTCCTGGAGGAACGCTACGGCGTGGCGGCCGACGTCTGGAGCGTGACCAGCTTCACCGAGCTGGCGCGCGAGGGCATGGCGGTCGAGCGCTGGAACCTCCTGCATCCCGCCGAACCCGCGCGCGGCAGCTATGTGGATGCCTGCCTGCGTGACACCCAGGGACCGGTGATCGCCGCCACCGACTACATGCGCGCCTACGCCGAGCAGATCCGCCCCTATGTCTCGCGCCGCTATCGCGTGCTGGGGACCGACGGTTACGGCCGCTCCGACACCCGCGAGGCCCTGCGCGAGTTTTTCGAAGTCAACGCCGAATACATCGTCCTCGCCGCGCTCAAGTCGCTGGCCGAGGAAGGCGCTCTGCCCGTCGAACGCGTGACCCAGGCCGTGGCCGAACTGGGTATCGACCCGGAAAAACCCGCCCCCTGGACGGTCTAGCGCCCCCGCCATCCCAAGGAGAACGCCCGTGGCCCAGACCCAGGAAGTGACCGTTCCCGACATCGGGGATTTCGACAGCGTGGATGTGGTGGAGGTGCTGGTCAAACCCGGCGATGCCGTCACTGCCGAACAACCGCTGATCACGCTGGAAAGCGAGAAAGCCGCCCTGGACGTGCCCGCACCCTTCGCGGGAACGGTCGTGGAAGTCCTGGTAAAAGTCGGCGACAAGGTGTCCCAGGGCACCGCCATCGTGACCCTTGAAACGGGCGCCGCTGACGACGCTGGCCCTGATCAAGCAGAGGCTGCCCCCAAGCCGGAGGCCGAACCATCCAGCGAAGCCGGCCGTGCCGAGAAATCAGCGGGTTCCGCCTCTGCAGATACAGCAAAAAAAACGGAGACAACGCAACCTGCCCAGCCCAAGGCTGCTGCGCCGGCCGGCAGCGAGTCCGAACAAGCCATACCCGCAGCCGACCAAGCCTCGACATTGAGCGACACGGCGGATTCCTCGCGCCCCAATACGACGGAATCCGGGCGTGCGCCGGCGCCCAGCACGGGCCACCCTGAACCGGATCGGTCCCAGGCTTTCCTGCCCCATGCCAGCCCCTCGATCCGCAAATTTGCCCGCGAACTGGGCGTGG
>WOZT01000150.1 GCA_011620145.1 Gammaproteobacteria bacterium
CGAGGCGTATGCTTCAGCGGCCTGACCTGCGCAGAAACCGCTGGGTCAATACACACACGCGCCACCGTCCTGGGTCTTCATCACTGCAGGGGCTGGACACAATGTGCTTGCTGGCGTTTTCGACCGCGATGTTTAAAGAAATACCTCAGGAAATGCAGATTATTCCGTTATCGCGGGACGCACAACGCCGCGACGACCCATAAGTTGTTGATTCTTTGTGTGACATGGATTGCTTCGCTGCGCTCGCAATGACCAGAACTGAATAAATCAGCGCTTCCTTCACAATGCTGTCGTCAATTTTTAAGCTGCCCACATCATAATGAGCGAAGAATCAGGATCCCGATTATTTTGGCCGCACTCAAACCATGCATCTCACCTCCAAAATACGGGGGATAGGACTTGGCCAAAGTTGATCCGGACCTTTCATTAACAGCAGCACTTAAAATGCAACCTTATGAATATAAAAGCCGAATGGCTTATGTCTCTTCATCCGTCAAGATATAGACCTGCATTGAGCCCACGCAAGGCATTTTTCTTGCTGTCGCATAATGGTCACCATTCCCGGTTTTCGCATGACGGCTGAAACTCACCGGCATAGGAGGATCCTATGGGTAAGGCAGTATTTTTCAACTTGCCTGGGGCAACGGGACATATCAATCCAGCGCTGGGGGTGGTCTCTGAACTCATCTCCCACGGCGAGGAAGTCATCTTTTACGCCGACGCCGCATCGGCATCCAAGCTCGCCGCTCTGGGAGCAACAGCGCGGGATTACTGCCGTTGGTCCGATTATGATCATGATCCTGCAACAGCGGCCGATCTAATGGCTGTGGGTATCGCCCTGTTCGAGATGACCGAACAATGCCTGCCAGGGTTGCTGCGAGAGCTGGAAGCAGATCGGCCGGATTACATCATCTACGACAGTTGCGCGCCTTGGGGTCCCCTGCTGGCAGATCGTCTGGGCATCCCTGCCATCAAATTTGTCACTCATGTCTTGTGGACGAACCGTATGACACTTGATCCGCGCCACTGGTTGAATCTGGACGTGCTGTCTCTAGTCGTCCGAAGTTATCGACTGGAAAGCCATATTCGAGGAATAAAACTGGCGGCAAACGCTCGTCAGCGCTTCCGCAACATGATTTCCCGTATAGGCGGGCACACCCGGAAACCATTACGCGATGCAATTGGACTTCTGCGCCGCCCGGATGAACCGAATATCTGTGTCACCTCACCCCGCTACCAGCCCTACGCCGAAAAAATGAATGGAAATACCCATTTTGTCGGCGCGTCCGTTCCCGAAGGGCGGGATGGGCAGGATTTCCAGCGACCCGGACTCCATCATCAATGCCTGATCTACATTTCACTCGGCAGCGTGCACAACCAGAAACTCGATTTTTACCGCGACTGTCTCATTGCCTTTGCCGATACCCCCTATCAAGTCGTCATGTCAGTGGGTCGACATACCCGCATCGGAGACCTGGGTACGATTTCTCGAAATGTCCACGTCTATCCCTGGGTCCCACAGCTCGAGGTGATCCGGCAGGCCCAGTTGTTCATCAGCCATGGTGGAATGAACAGCATTAACGAGAGCCTCTATTTCAACGTTCCCCTGCTGATGGTTCCCCAACAGGCCGAACAGGCATTTAGCGCGCGTCGCATCCAGAAATTGGGGGCTGGGCTCTGTCTGCGGCCCAGTCGGGTTTCCCCGCAACGCCTGTGTCGCATGGCGGAGCAGATCCTGTCCCAGCCATCTTACCGGGACAATGCGGCAATCTTGGGAACGTCGGTGCGCGCTGGCGGGCATCAACGCGCAGCCCGACTGATGTTGGATCACATCAGCCGCACCCAGCAGGCGAAGAGCAGGGAAACAACCGCCTCAAGCCGCGAGCCGGTGCCCGCGTTTGGCACGACATGAATTATTGGAATCGATGGACCATAATTGCGCAGTCCTTGTGCAGCAACGTGCGAGATAAAAAAACATGAAAATGCCTTTTGACCCAGGATTTCCCCGTCCCGAGGAAGACCACTTTTATCTGTCCCAGATCCGTGACGTCGTCGCTCGACCCGTGTTCATCATGGGACTGCATCGTTCGGGAACCACTTTCCTGTATGACTCGGTGGCCCGATGCTTTCCGATGGCCAATCTCAGCCTCTACCACCTGTTCTACTACCACCGCCTGCTCAAAAACCATGCGGAAGGTGGAGAGGCGCGCGACAGGCAGACTCTCAACCAGTTGTTTCGCCGAATGGGCATCACCGATCGCAAGCTTGATTCGGTCTATGTGGACGACCGGATGGTGGAAGAATACGGCTGGATGCTGCGCAACCACAGCTACAGCATGAAGGTCACCGAGCGCAATCGAACTGTCCTGGATGAGATGTGTCGCAAGCTGCAATACGTCACGCCCGGCGCCCAGGCCGTCCTGCTCAAGAATCCCTGGGATACCGGCAATGCTCGCCAAATCCTGAACTGGTTCCCTAACGCCCGCTTCATCTACATTACCCGTGATCCAATCTATATCCTGAACAGCCAGATGAATGCCATGCTCTCGTTGCTGACGGGCAGCCAGCCGTTCCAGACCCTGCTCGTCGATAATTTCAAGATGCCTTTTGGCAAGCGCAGTCTGCAGGGGCTGTATGCTGGGTGGAAGGCGGTGCGCGGGGTCAAGGCCCTGACCGGGAACCGACCCTTTGAAACAGTTTTGCGGCCTTTCATCGCTGCTGCAGTGGGTCATGAATTGAACAATTACTATAGCGATCTGGAAGCGCTGCCGCCAGAATCAGTTTATGCTCTGAACTACCAATCGTTTAATGATCGGCCCCAGGAACACCTGCAGGAATTAGCGGAATTCCTGAATCTGCCTTTTGTTACTCCGCCGGAGGCGATTATTCCGCACCCGCGCAAAGGTCATCTCAAGCCTCACCTGCAGGATTACGAGGCGCATTTCATGCAAAAACTCAAACGGCGCATTCCCCAGTTGGCCGGACAAAATCAAGCTTGAGCATGTTGCCCGTCTCCCCTCTGCAGTCAGGCCGCTCGAAGCGGTCTGGCTTGATCAGAGCGGCAGTGCTGCTGCTCGGCAGCATGTTGGTCGCCGCAAGCGTTTACCTCGCCCATTCCGTGCATGCCGGACAGATTCGCATGGCATTGGATTGGGTCCGTAATGCCGATGCCTCAATTTATCCATTTGGTCCCCTGGGCTTCTGGCTGCTGGGAACTCTGGTCATTGTCTGCAACATTCCCGCGATTGTGGTCATCGCCTGCGCCGCAGCGCTGTATGGAAGCCTCGGGGCCGCGGTGATGGGGATGATCTGCCTGCTGACTGCGTCGTTGGTGATCTTTGCGTTGAGTCGGATTTTCGGCCGCGTTTTCATTGCAGCCCATCTGGAACGATTCCTTCCGCTGCTAGAACGCCATTTCGCGGCGCGAGGGCTGCGCACCGTCGCATTGGTTCGACTCTCTTTCTTTGCGCTACCGCCCACCAACTGGGCCTTGGCGGTCATGAACATCCGCCTGCGGGAATACCTGATCGGAACCTTTCTCGGCGCCATTCCTCACGTGCTGCTGTGGGCTTGGATGGGCGCGACCGCAATTGACATGCTGGCAGGACAAACCGCCTTTTCCTGGAGCGCCCCCGAAGTCTGGGCGCCTCTGGCAGCAGGCGGGGCTTTGACCGCGCTCAGCCTTCTACTCCAACGCCGCACTACCCACACCGCTGCTTGACCCTGCTTTGAGCTTGAGGGAGTCTGTTGGCTTGCCATCTCCGGAGACTCTCTGAAGCGTCCTCATTTTTCCGAGTCACCCGGAAGTGGAGGTGATTGATGATGCCATGGCGTAGGCGACGGGCGAGAGTCCTCCGAGTGCGC
>WOZT01000046.1 GCA_011620145.1 Gammaproteobacteria bacterium
AGTCCGGCGCGCAAGTGTGCCACCAGGGCGCTCAAGCGGCGCAAGCGGTGACGGCGCTGGGGATAAACCGCATAGATCGTGTCCGGCTCGGGCCGTTCATTCGCCAAGACCTGCATCAGGCGGCCGGCGCGCAGATCGTCCGCGACGATGAACAGCGGCAACATCACCAGTCCCAGGCCCGCCACGGCGGCATCGCGCATGGCCTCGCCGTTGTTGGTGAGGATGCGCTGGCGCGGCGTGACGGTCCGGGCCGGCTCGCCATGCCGGGCGGGGGGAAAGCGCCAGAGCTGGGTGGCTGTTTTGAGGGCGTAGCCAATGCCGGCATGGGCGGGAATCTCATCCAGCGTTTGCGGCACGCCGTGTTGCCGCGCATAGTCCGGACTGCAGCACACCACGCGCTGGCTGTCCGCCAGCTTGGTCGCCACCAGCAGCGCATCGTCCGGCATCTGGGTGATGCGGATGGCGAGATCGTAGCCTTCGGCCGCCACGTCCACCAGCCGGTCGGTCAAATCCAGCGCCAGTTCCAGACGCGGGTGGGCCTGCATGAAGGCGAACAACATCGGCCCCAGGTAGCGCGTGCCGAAGGTCATGGGCGCGCTGATGCGCAGCAGGCCGCCGAGCGCGGTCTCGTCCTCGGCGACCGCCTCGGCCGCCTGTTCCAGTTGCGCGATGGCGTCACAGGCCTGCTCGTGGAACAGCCGACCCCGGTCGGTGGGCGTCACGCCCCGGCTGGAGCGGTGCAGTAACTCGACGCCGAGGGCGGCTTCCAGATGCGTGACGCGCTGGCTCACCACGGACTTGGTCAGCTCCAGGCGCAGGGCCGCGCCGCTGATGCTGCCGCTTTCCACGACGGCGAGGAAAGTCCGGATGTCATCCAGGCTGTATTTCATGGGCGCGCTGCGGCGTTCGGCCATGGCGAACGGCGCGTTCGCCCAAACGGCGCTGTTGGAAGCTTCCACATCGCCTAAAGTTACCCCATCGCCGGTCCCGGCGGACACCTGTGGAGATCCTCGCATGAATTCGCCATCCCGTGATGCCTTTGCCGATTACCTGCCGGTGGTGGGTCGGGTGCTGATTGCGCCCTTGTTCATAGGCGCGGGCGCCGCCAAGTTTGGTGACATCGGTGGCACGGCCGGCTACATGCAAGCCCATGGCATGCCGCTGGCCGGGCTCTTGGTCTGGCCGGCCGCGCTGGTCGAGCTGGTGGGGGGCGCGCTGTTGCTGCTTGGCTGGCAGACGCGCTGGGTTGCCTTGGCGCTGGCGGCCTTCACGGCGATCGCCACGCCCATTTTCCACGGCTACTGGATGGAGGCCGATCCGATGACCGCCTATCAGCAGTCGCTGCATTTCTGGAAAAACACCGCCCTCATCGGCGGGCTGCTGTTTGCCGCCGCGCATGGGCCGGGCCGCCTGGCTTTCGATGCGCCGCGTTGATCGATCCACCTTGTTGAGGAGAACCTCATGACCACGCCCCTGAATGTGTTGGGTATTTGCGGCAGCCTGCGCCAGGCGTCCTACAACGCGGCGGCATTGCGCGTCGCGCAGGCCTTGGCGCCGGACGCCGGGATGCGCATCACGATTGCCGATATCGCCGACTTGCCCTTGTACAACGAGGATCTGCGCACCGAGGGTTTCCCCGCCACCGTCGAGCGCTTTCGCGAGCAGATTCGTGCGGCGGATGCGCTGTTGTTCGTGACCCCGGAATACAACTATTCCATTCCGGGCGTACTCAAGAACGCCATCGACTGGGCCTCGCGCCCGCCCGAGCAACCCTTCGCGGGCAAGCCGGCGGCCATCATGGGCGCCAGCCCCGGCGCCATCGGTACGGCGCGGGCGCAGTACCACCTGCGCCAGGTGCTGGTTTTCCTCGATGTGCATCCGCTCAACAAGCCGGAAGTGATGATCGGCGCCGCCCACGAGCGTTTCGATGCACAAGGCCAACTGATCCATGAACCGACCCGCGAGTTCATCGGCAAAATGCTCGCGGCGCTGGCCGCCTGGACGCGACAGTTGGCGAGGGCTTGATTGGGCGGCGTGACGTCTTCGGAGTGAGCGTGTCGCGCCAGCAACGGCGTCAATGGCGCGGGTTCCGCCAAGCGCTTTGCAGGACCCGTTCACGTTTTCCTTTGATCCCACCCGCGAGGTCGGCGCCATGAGTGATCTGGAACCGCAATGCCAGGCTTCTGCTTCCAGGGATTGCCCGCCCGCCGCTGGTGCCCCGGTGCTGGAGCGCATTCCGGCGCGCGCCTCCGTCATCGGCAAGGACTTCACCATCCGCCGCGCCTTGCCCAGCCGCCAGCGGCGCATGGTTGGCGCCTGGTGTTTCCTGGATCAGGCGGGGCCGGTGACTTACGGGGCGGGGCAGGGCTTGCGCGTGGGGCCGCATCCTCACATCGGCCTGCAAACCTTCACCTGGATGATCGACGGCGAGATCATGCACCGCGACAGCCTGGGGTATGAGCAGGTCATCCGGCCCGGCCAGGTGAACCTGATGACGGCCGGGCGCGGCATTGTCCATGCCGAGGACGCGGTGACCGATGACCCCGGTCGGCTGCATGCGGCGCAGTTGTGGATTGCGCTGCCCGATGCCGAACGCCACCGCGCGCCGAGCTTTCATCACTATCCCGAGCTGCCGGTGCTGGAATGGGGCGGTTTCACCGTCACCGTGCTGGCAGGCACGGCGTTTGGCCAGACGGCGCCGGCCGCGATTTTCTCGCCGCTGGTGGGGGTGGATCTGGCCTGCGCCGGGCCGGCTGAAACGCTCGTGCCGCTCAATCCAGCCTTCGAGCACGCGGTGCTGGTGTTGAGCGGCGCACTGGAGGTGGAAGGCGAGACGCTGGAGCCCGGCAGCTTGCTGTATCTCGGCACGGCGCGCGCGCAGTTGGCGCTCCAGAGCCAGGCGGCGGCGCGTCTGTTGCTGATCGGGGGCGAGCCTTTCGCGGAGGAAATCCTGTTGTGGTGGAACTTCGTCGCCCGCAATCGCGACGAGATGGTCAACGCCACCGCCGACTGGAACGCGGGCCGCACTTTCGGCACGGTCAGCGGCAGCCCATCGCCGCGTCTGGTGGCGCCCGATCTCGCCGGCCTGCCGATCAAAAGTCCGCGCTAAAAACCGGCCGGCGGCGTTGTCATGCCGCAGGCCGCCGTGGTGTTCGCGGCAGCCGAACGCGGGATTCGCCTTTCGTGCGCTTCTGTATGCCGGCAATCGGCCCTATCTTGGCGTCGTACCCACGCAAATCCAGGAGACGCGCCATGAAACAACTGAACCGGATCACGCCCCAGGCCTCGGCCCACTGGGTGGGCGACGGCTTTCCGGTGCGCAACCTGATTTCCATCCCGCGCGATGCCGAGCACGCCAGTCCCTTTTTGATGCTCGACTTCGCCGGCCCCCAGCATTTTGCGCCGGCAAGCGTTCCGCGCGGGGTAGGGGCGCATCCCCACCGTGGTTTCGAGACCGTCACCATCGTTTATCAGGGCGAGGTCGCGCACCGTGATACCACGGGCAACAGCGGCGTCATCGGGCCGGGCGATGTGCAATGGATGACGGCCGCCGCCGGTGTACTGCACGATGAATTCCACTCGCCAGCCTTTTCACGACAAGGCGGCACGCTGGAGATGGCCCAGCTCTGGGTCAACCTGCCGGCACGGGACAAGCTGGGCGAACCGGCTTATCAGGCCATCGGGGCGGCGCAGATTCCCGAGATCGTGTTGCCGGAAAACGCCGGCAGCTTGCGGGTGATCGCCGGCGAGTACGCCGGGGCACAGGGTCCGGCGCGCACCCACTCGCCGATGCATGTCTGGGATCTGCGGCTGAACGCGGGCAGTCATGCGGCGTTCACGCTGCCGGAAGGCTGGACCACC
>WOZT01000202.1 GCA_011620145.1 Gammaproteobacteria bacterium
CCCGCCGCAAGGGGTGGACCCTGGCCGAGGCCGAAAAATGGCTGGCCCCCAACCTCGGCTATGAGCCGGAGGATTGAACACCGCATGCTCCTCTCGGTCTGAGGGTGCGAGAGTCGCCTTGTAGAGACACTTCTGCATTTTGCGCATCGTCATCTACAGTTTCCAAGGTTCATCTCCACGATCTTGAGGAAAACAGATGGTGAATCGCATCAAATACATTATTCTGGCAGTCGTGCTCGCAGGCGTGGCGTGGAGCGCATTGGCAGAATCGACCGACGGAGGCCAGCAAGGCATGATGAAACGCATGTGGGAAATGGCTGATACGGACAAGGATGGACGTATTAGCAAGGCCGAATTCGTGGCCATGAGCGAAAAGCGCTTCACCACCCTCGATGCCAATGGCGACGGTTACATAGACGAAAATGAACGAGAACAGGCTCAGGCTCGCATGCGTCAACACATGGCCCCCATGACGAATGATCGTCCGGGTAGTGGTCCCAAAGACCATTGAGTCTGTTGCACACCATGAATTGACAGAATGGCGCAGTGACGGTTAAGTTGCCGCGTCCGTTTGAAATCGACTATTTTCAATTTCCCACGGGCATGGTCGTCAGAACGCCCCAGCCTGGTTGTCTTCCTCGCCACCGTCCCGCCCGTCGCCGACCGCGATTGCGGACTCGGCGGCGTGAACGGCGGGTTTCTGTCGCTCAAGGCGCATAGTGGCCTGCCGATGTTGAGCAACGACTCGCATCGACAAGGCATTGATGGTTATCGCTGTGGTGAACACCGAATTTCATGTATTTCCGGCATGCGTAGCCAGCTTTCTTTCCGACCCCATCAGGAATCCCCATGACGCAACACGCCCCCTCAACCGCTTCGCACATTCCATCAGGCCAGCCGCCGCGACGCACCCGACTGTCCGGTCGCGCTGGGATTGTGCTGCTGGCACTGGGTGCCCTCGGGGTGGCGTATCTGTTGTGGGGGCATAAGCCCGACACCCAACCTGTCATCGCAGATAGACCGGCTCCAGTGTCGGTGGCAACGGCAGAAAAAACCGATCTGAACGTTTATCTGAATGGATTGGGGACGGTTACACCGCTCAATACCGTGACGGTGCGCAGTCGCGTGGATGGCGAGTTGATGGCGGTGCATTTCGAAGAAGGGCAATCGGTGTCATCAGGCACGCTTTTGGCCGAAATTGACCCGCGAGCATTCCAGGTGCAGCTTCAACAGACCGAAGCACAACTGGCGCGGGACCAGGCACTGCTGACCAACGCGCGCCAGGATCTGGCGCGCTATCAGCAACTGTTGAAGGAAGATTCGATTGCTCAGCAACAGGTCTCCACGCAGGAAGCCCAGGTGCGGCAATTTGAGGCGGCGCTGCAAATTGATCAGGCGCAGGTCAGTAATGCCCGCCTGCAACTGGATTACTGCCGCATTACAGCGCCGATTACGGGTCGAATGGGCCTGCGCAATGTCGACCGGGGCAATCTGGTGCGTGCTGGGGATCCCAACGGGCTGGTCGTCATCACTCAGATGCAACCCATCGCGGTGCTGTTCGACATTCCGGAGGACAGCCTGCCGGCCGTACTGGAACGCCTGCGAGTGGCTTCCCTGCCAGTCACCGCTTTCAATCGCGACCAGTCGATCAAGTTGGCCCAGGGTCAACTGACCGCCGTCGATAACCGCATCAATGCCAGTACCGGCATGGTGCGCCTGAAAGCCGAGTTTCCCAACCGGGATGCGGCCCTGTTTCCCAACCAATTTGTCAACGCCCGCCTGCTGCTTACAGTGGCCCGCAATGCGACAGTGATCCCCGATGGCGCGATCCTGCGCGGCGCCCAAGGCGACTATGTCTGGGTCGTCGGGCCGGAGCAGAAGGTCAGTGCCCGTCCCATTCGGACGGGTACCCGCGACCACGGGTTGACCGCAGTGACCCAGGGCCTGAACCCTGGTGAGCATGTGGTGATTGATGGTACGGAAAAGCTAGCCGAAGGCAAGCTGGTTGAAATCATTGAAAAGACGGCGTCCCTCCCCGCCGCCCCCAAGGCCCCATGAATCCTTCCAGCCCGTTCATCCTTCGGCCGGTTGCCACCTCGCTGATCATGGCTGCCCTGCTGATCGCGGGGTTGCTGGGCTACCGCCTGCTGCCGCTCGCGGCGCTGCCACAGGTGGAGTACCCCACCATCCAGGTGGTGACGCTTTACCCAGGGGCCAGTCCAGAGGTGATGGTGTCCTCGGTGACCGCTCCCCTGGAGCGTCAGCTCGGCCAGATGGCGGGGCTCAATCAGATGACCTCCACCAGTTCCGCTGGCGCTTCCGTCATCACCCTGCAGTTTTCGCTGGATCTCACCCTGGACATCGCCGAGCAGCAGGTCCAGGCGAGCATCAACGCCTCCAATACCTTCCTGCCGTTTGATTTGCCCAGTCCGCCCATCTACAACAAGATCAATCCGGCCGATGCGCCGATCATGACCCTGGCGCTGACCTCCAAGAATCTGCCATTGCCCGAAGTGGAAGATTTGGCCGACACCCGTCTGGCCCAGAAATTGGCTCAGGTGAACGGTGTGGGCTTGGTCAGCATCGGTGGGGGGCAGCGGCCTGCCATTCGCATCCAGGCCGACCCGCGTGCACTGACCGCCTATAATCTGAGTCTTGAAGACCTGCGCACGGCCGTGGGTGCCAATAACGTCAACCAGGCCAAGGGCAGCTTTGACGGCCGTGATCGGGCTTATACCATCGACGCCAACGATCAGTTGCTCAGCGCCGAGCAATTCAGCCAAATGGTGGTGGCCTACCGCGCCGGGGCGCCGGTGCGCCTGCATCAGGTGGCACAGGTGGTACGCGATGTGGAAAACACGCACCAGGCCGCCTGGTTTGGCACTGAACCGGCGGTACTGCTCAATATCCAACGTCAACCCGGCGCCAACGTGATCGAAGTGGTCGATCGCATCAAGGAATTGCTGCCACGGTTGCAGGAAGCCTTGCCTGCCGCCGTGACCCTGACCGTATTTTCCGATCGCACCACCAATATCCGCGCTTCGGTCGCGGACGTGCAGTTCGAGCTGATGTTGGCCGTTGCCCTGGTGGTGATGGTGATTTTCCTGTTTTTGCGCAACCTCACTGCCACCGTCATTCCCAGCATCGCCGTGCCGTTGTCCCTGATAGGCACCTTCGCGTTCATGTACCTGGCTGGATTCAGCGTCAATAATCTGACACTGATGGCGCTCACCATCGCCACTGGTTTCGTGGTGGACGACGCTATCGTGGTGATCGAGAACATCAGCCGTTATCTGGAAGCGGGAGACTCACCGCTGGAAGCTGCTCTGAAGGGGTCACGCCAGATTGGTTTCACCATCATCTCGCTGACAGTCTCCCTGGTGGCGGTGCTGATTCCGCTGTTGTTCATGGGCGATGTGATTGGCCGCCTGTTCCGCGAATTTGCGGTGACCCTGGCGGTATCCATTCTGATCTCCGCCGTGATCTCGCTGACCCTTACGCCGATGATGTGTGCACGCCTGCTGCATACCGTCCCGGCTGGACGTCATTCGGAACTGGCTCAAGGCCGTTTCCTCGATGGCGTGATCGCCCGTTATGGCCAGATCCTGAACCGGGTGTTGGACCGTCCTGGTCCGATGCAGCTCATCGCTGTCGCCACGCTGATTCTCACGCTGGCGCTGTACATCCTGATTCCCAAGGGTTTCTTGCCATCCCAGGACACCGGACTGATCCAGGGCATTTCGGAAGCGCCCCAATCAATTTCCTTCCAGGCCATGGCCGAACGGCAGCAGTCTCTGGTCGAGGCCATCCTCAAGGAACCTGCGGTGGTCGGGGTGACCTCGTTCATTGGCGTGGACGGCACCAATCCCACGCTCAACAGCGGGCGATTGCTGATTCAGCTCAAGCCCCATGGAGAACGGAACGAGGACGCAATCACCCTGATGCGACGCCTACAGAGTCAAGTTGCGCAGGTACCGGGCATCTCCCTCTACCTGCAACCGCTACAGGATTTGAGCATCAGCAACCTGGTTTCGCGGACCCAGTACCAGCTCACCCTGCAGGACCCGGATCCCGCCGAACTGGCCCACTGGATTACCCCGTTGACAAGCCGACTGCAGGCGCTTGCGTCCCTGCGGGATGTGAATAACAACCTGCAAAACGGTGGGCTGCAAGCCTATTTGACCATTGATCGCAACGCGGCAGCACGTTATGGCATTACCGCTGCAGCCATTGATAACGCGCTCTACAGCGCTTTCGGTCAGCGCATCGTTTCCACCATTTTCACCCAGTCCAATCAGTATCGGGTCGTGCTGGAGCTTGATCCGGAACTGCAGCGCGGCCTGGCGGCACTGGATCGTATCTACGTGCCCTCCCCCGCTGGCGTTCAGGTGCCATTGAGCGCACTGGCGCAACTGAGTGAACGTACCACCCCGATTTTGATCCAGCATCTCGGTCAGTTCCCCTCCGCCACCATTTCCTTCAATCTGGCGCCCGACATTTCATTGGGCGAGGCCGTTACTGACGTCGAGGCTGTACTGGCAGATCTTGCGCCTCCGGCCAGCCTGCAAACCCGGTTTCAGGGTGACGCCTTGGCGTTCCGCGCCTCGCTGACCAACCAGACCTTTTTGCTGCTGGCGGCGATTGTCTGCATGTACATCGTGTTGGGCATGCTCTACGAGAGCTATATTCACCCCATCACCATCCTCTCCACCCTGCCCTCGGCTGGTGTCGGGGCTTTGCTGGCGCTTATCCTGACCGGCCATCCGCTGGATGTGATCGGCATCATCGGCATTGTGCTGCTGATCGGTATTGTCAAGAAAAACGCCATCATGATGGTGGATTTTGCCCTGGATGCGGAGCGCACCGGCGGGAAATCGCCGCGTGATGCCATTTTTGAAGCCTGTCTGTTGCGTTTCCGGCCGATTCTGATGACCACCTTGGCCGCTTTGTTGAGTGCCTTGCCGATGATGTTGAGCACCGGAGTGGGCGCCGAATTGCGGCGGCCGCTGGGCCTGACCCTGGTGGGTGGGCTGGTGTTGAGCCAGTTACTGACGCTATTCACCACGCCGGTGATTTACCTGGCGTTCTCGGACTTGGCCGAACGTGTGAAACGCCATCCATCGGCTGCTGCTGAGGGCGCACCTTGAATCTCGGTGCATTTTTCATCCACCGGCCAGTCACTACCACGCTGCTGACTTTGGCCATCACCCTCTCGGGGGTTCTGGGTTTTTTTCTGATGCCTGTGGCGCCCATGCCGCAGATTGCTTTTCCGACGATTGTGGTCATTGCGCGACTCCCCGGCGCCAGCCCGGAAACCATTGCCGCGACCGTGGCCACACCACTGGAACGTCAGTTGGGGCGTATCGCTGGCATTGAGGAAATGAGTTCCTCCAGTTCGATGGGCTTCACGCGCATCATCATCCAGTTTGATGTCAATCGGAATATTGATGGTGCCGCGCGTGATGTGCAGGCCGCCATCAATGCTTCCCGCAGCCTGTTGCCGGCCAATCTCCCCACCAGCCCCATTTACCGCAAGGCCAATCCGGCCGATTCACCGGTCCTGTTGTTGTCCCTTACCTCCAACACCCTGACACCGGGTCAGATGTACGATGCTGCGTCCACCATCATGGCGCAGAAGCTCGCGCAGGTGTATGGCATTGGTCAGGTGGAACTGGGGGGTTCGGCTCTTCCCGCAGTACGCGTCGAGCTCAATCTGGACGCCGTGAACAAATATGGTCTCGGCTTGGAACAGATCCGGCAGGCCTTATCGGGCGCCAATGCCAACCGCCCCAAAGGCAGTCTGGAAGACGGTCAACGGCGCTGGCTCATTTATGCCAACGATCAGGCCAAGACGGCTGATCAGTTCCGCTCGCTGATCATTGCTTACGTCAATGGCTCGCCGGTTCGGCTGGAAGACGTTGCCGAGGTACATGATGCCGTGCAGGACGTGCGCAATGCCGGCACGGCTAACGGCAAAATAGCGGTCATTATCGCGCTGCGCACACAGCCGGGCGCCAATGTCATCGAGACCGTGGATCGGGTCAAGGCGCTGCTGCCGGAACTCAAGGCCTCCGTCCCAGGCGGCGTCAATCTGACGGTTGAACTCGATCAGTCCGAAACCATCCGTGCCTCACTGCATGAGGTTGAGGTAACCATCGTCATCTCCACCATTCTCGTGCTGCTGGTGGTGTTGCTGTTTTTGCGCAATGCGCGTGCCACGCTGGTGCCGGCAGTGGCGTTGCCCGTGTCGCTGATTGGCACCTTCGGTGCGCTTTATTTGATGGGTTACACCATCGACAATCTCTCGCTCATGGCCATCACCATCGCGACCGGTTTCGTAGTGGACGATGTGATCGTGGTGCTGGAAAACATCATGCGCCATCTGGAACGAGGCAGTACCCCGTTTCAGGCTGCGCTCGATGGTACGCGCGAAGTCAGCTTCACTGTCGTCTCGATGACCTTGTCCTTGGTGGCGGTATTTTTGCCGATCGTGCTGATGGGTGGCATGGTGGGGCGACTGATTCAGGAATTCGGCGCCACGCTGTCTTTGGCGGTTCTGGTATCGATGGTGGTGTCGCTGACCCTAACGCCGATGATGAGCGCTCGGCTGCTGCGCCAGGAGACATTCGCCAATCCTGGTCGGTTGCATCGCCTGATTGATGCAGGCTTCGACCGGATGCTGCAGGGCTATCGGGTCAGTCTGGACTGGGCCCTGCGCCATTCGTTCCTGACCCTGATGTCGCTGTTTGCCACGTTTGCTTTCAATATCTTCCTGTTCGTTGTGGTTCCCAAAGGACTGTTACCCCAATACGACATTGGCAAGTTGCTCGGCTATATCAGTGCTGAGCAGGGTCTGTCGTTCCAGTCACTACATGAAAAACAACAGCAATTCACCGACATTTTGCGCGCCGATCCCGCTGTGGAAAGCGTGGTCTCCTTCATCGGCGGTGAATCGCAGGGCAATACCGGTTTTGTGTTTGTTTCACTCAAGCCCTTGGATCAGCGCCACCTTCCGGCGCACAAGGTGATGGAACGCCTGCGGACCCAGGTGAATGACATCCCCGGGGCCACCCTGTTCTTGCAAGGTCCCCAGGATATTCGGCCGGGTGGCCGACCCAGCAATTCTCGCTACCAGTTCACCCTGCAGAGCGACAATCTGGAAGATCTTTACCTCTGGTCAGAGCGTTTGGAACAGGCACTGAAGACCCAAAGCGAACTGATTGATGTCAACAACGACCTCAAGACCCGTGGCCTCCACACCAAGGTGATCATCGATCGGGATGCCGCGGTGCGATTGGGTGTGGATCCGGCGCGAGTCGATGCCACTCTCTACGACGCCTTTGGCCAGCGGCCCGTATCCACCATTTACTCCGAACGAAACCAGTATTTTGTCGTGATGACCGCCGCCCCGGACGACACCCAGAGCCCGGCCGCACTGGAGAAACTGCTGGTGCAATCCCGCACCGGCGAGATGGTGCCATTGGCCGCTTTCAGCCACATCGAGACCATCACGGGCCCCATCGTCGTCAATCACCAGGGGCAATTCGCCGCCGCCACCCTGTCGTTCGACCTGGCCAGCGGGCTGTCCTTGAGCGATGCTGACCGCATCATCCGCCGCACCATGACCCAAATCGGCGCGCCCACCTCGGTGCGCGGGGGGTTCCAGGGTGAGGCGCTGGCCTTCAAGAAATCGCTGTCTTCCGAACCCTGGTTGCTGCTGGGAGCGTTGGTGACCATTTATGTGGTGCTGGGCATTCTCTATGAGAGTTTTATCCACCCCATTACCATCCTGTCGACCCTGCCCTCCGCCGGCGTCGGCGCGATCCTGGCGTTGTTGGTTACGGGGGTCGATCTCAACGCCATGGCGTTGATCAGTCTGTTTTTGCTCATTGGCATCGTCAAGAAAAATGCAATCATGATGGTGGATGTGGCGATCCAGACCCAGCGTGAATTTAATCAAACACCGCAACAGGCGATCTTTGAGGCCGCGCTGATCCGATTGCGCCCCATTTTGATGACGACACTTGCCGCAGCACTGGGCGCGTTTCCGTTGGCCATCGCCACGGGTTATGGCGCCGATCTGCGCCGCCCGCTGGGCATTTCCATCGTTGGTGGACTACTGTTTAGCCAGTTTCTGACGCTATACACCACACCGGTGGTTTATCTTTACATGGATCGGTTTCACCAGCGGTCGCTGCGCCGTTGGTCATCTCCGGGTAAACCAGCTCAAGTGACTGACTGAAGGCCCTTGCATGTCAATTTTTCCATTTACCGCATCTCGCCTCTCCGATGCCCGACCAAGCTCGTGCCTGTGGCGACTGGGGATTTTGGCAATTAGCGCCCTGCTCGGCGCTTGCAAGATGGGGCCTGATTATGTCCGGCCTGCGGTTGAGGCGCCGACGTCCTACAAGGAGGCCGAGAACTGGAAGCCTGCCGAGCCGGCCGCTCATCTGGATCGAGGTGCATGGTGGACCATCTATCGCGATCCCAAGTTGGATGCTCTGCAGGGCCAATTGAATGCAGGCAATCTCAATATTCGCATCGCCGAAGCCCAATTTCGTCAGGCGCGGGCCGTCTTGGCAGGAACGCGCTCGGGGTTGTTTCCAACGCTGGGCGCTTCCGCTGGTGAGACGCGCAGCCAGCCCACGGATCCTCTGACCGGCCTGGATGTCGGAAACCGCACGCCCCCGGATGTGCGTTTTGGTCCATTTGGCGCCTTCAAGATCCGCCCACCCACCATTCCCCAGCCAGACCTCCAATTTAATCCACGTACTCAGTACAACCTGGGGTTGAGCAGCAGTTGGGAAATTGATCTATGGGGGCGAGTGCGGCGGCAGGTCGAGGCCAACAAGGCCAATCTGGAGGCCAGCGCGGCCGATCTCCAGTCGATGCGACTCAGCATGCAGACCCAACTGGCTCAGCTTTATTTTGCCCTGCGCGTGAACGATACGCTCCAAGGCAAGTTGCGCGAAAGCGTGGCCGCTTATGAGCAATCGCTGGGGGTTGCCGAAAATCGCTACAAGAGCGGAGTGACTTCGCGTGCCGATGTGCTGCAAGCCAAAACCCAGCTCAGATCCACTCAGGCTCAGGCTACGGACCTGCAGGTAAAGCGAGCGCAACTCGAGCATGCCATTGCCGTTTTGATCGGCCAGCTACCGGAGCGTTTTTCACTCGCCCCGGCACCCCTGGTCGAACCAGTCATTCCCGTCGTTCCGATGGGTCTGCCCTCAGCGCTGTTGGAACGACGCCCGGATATCGCCGCTGCCGAACGGCGCATGGCCGCCGCCAATGCCCAGATCGGCGTCGCCAAGGCTGCCTACTTCCCCAGCCTGACGCTCTCCGCCAGCGGCGGCTACCAGGGCACCAGTCTCGGCGACCTGATCAGCTTGCCCAATCGGTTCTGGTCCATTGGTCCGCGCATGGCACTGAGCCTGTTCGATGGCGGCCTTCGCAAATCTCAGGTCGAACAGGCGAAAGCCATTCTGGATGCGACCGCCAGCAGTTATCGCCTGGTGGTGCTGGGCGGTTTCCAGGAAGTGGAGGATCAACTGGCCGCGCTGCAAATTCTTGAAGAAGAGGCGCGCACGCAAGCCGAAGCCGAGGATCTGGCGCGTCAATCCCTGCAACTGACCACCAACCAGTACAAGGCCGGGGTGGTGAGCTATCTCAATGTGGTGACCGCCCAGACCATCCTGCTGGAAAGCGAACGCACCCGTACGGCCCTGGTGGGCCAGCAGTTTGGCGCCAGCATTGATCTGATTCGGGCCCTGGGAGGAACATGGTCATCCGGGGCCGAAAAAGCGCCTGTCCGGGCCGACGTTGACAGCGCCCGGAAAAGCCCTTAGGGTTGTGCCATGTGCTCTCATCTTGATATGAACCACCTGCCGCGACTGTGAACCGAGTCTTCTTGGATCCAGTTCTTCGGCGCACTCTGGTGGATGACATGTTGAGACAACCCCCCTTCCCTTTCCTCCCTGATCAGGCCATTGGCTTGCTGCGACTGCGACGCGGTCGCCGGGCCTAGCGCGCGCCTGCCCGACGACCATCGCGAATTCCCTGGGCGCATCCATCCGTCAATCCCCAGGAGTCTTGCCATGATCAATCACCCGCATCACAAATACCGTCCTGTTGCCGCCCTTGATTTACCCGATCGGCGCTGGCCGTCCCGACAGATCGTGCACCCGCCACGGTGGTGCAGTGTCGATCTGCGCGACGGCAACCAGGCGCTCGTCGAGCCCATGGACAGCGCGCGCAAGCGCCAACTGTTCGAAACCCTGGTCGCCATCGGTTTCAAGGAGATCGAAGTCGGCTTCCCGGCCGCATCCCAGACTGATTTTGATTTTGTGCGAGAGCTCATCGAGCAGGACCGCATCCCGGATGACGTCACCATCCAGGTCCTGACCCAGGCGCGCGAGGATCTCATTGCCCGCACCTTCATGAGCCTGAAGGGGGCCCGGCGCGCCATCGTGCATGTCTACAACTCCACCTCCGAGGCGCAGCGCCGGCTGGTCTTCGGGCAGGCACGCGCTGGCATCCGCGCCATTGCCGAGCAGGGCGCACGCTGGGTCGCCGAGTATGCGGCGCGCCAGCCCGATACCGACTGGGTGTTCCAGTACTCCCCCGAAAGTTTCACCGGCACGGAGCTGGATTTCGCCCTGGAAACCTGCGGCGCCGTGCTGGACATCTGGCGGCCGACGGCCGCACGGCCGGTCATCATCAACCTGCCGGCCACAGTGGAAATGACCACCCCCAATGTTTACGCCGACCAGATCGAATGGATGCACCGTCATCTGCCGCGGCGGGACGGCGTGGTGCTGTCCGTGCATCCCCACAATGACCGCGGCACAGCGGTGGCAGCGGCGGAACTGGCCTTGCTGGCGGGTGCCGACCGAGTCGAGGGGACCTTGTTCGGCAACGGCGAGCGCACCGGCAATGTGGACATCGTGACCCTCGCGCTGAACCTCTATACCCAGGGGATTCATCCCGGGCTCGATTTTTCCCGCATCAACGACATCGTGCGCGTGACCGAGACCTGCAACCAGTTGCCGGTGCATCCGCGCCATCCCTATGCGGGCGAGCTGGTCTTCACGGCCTTCTCTGGCTCCCACCAGGACGCCATCAAGAAGGGCCTGACCGCCCGGGATGCGGACGCTGCTCCCGTACCGGTATGGGAGGTTCCCTACCTGCCCATCGATCCCAAGGACGTGGGACGCAGCTACGAAGCGGTGATCCGCATCAATAGCCAGTCCGGCAAGGGAGGCATTGCCCACCTCATGGCCAGCGAGTTCGGACTGGACTTGCCGCGCCGTCTGCAGATCGAGTTCCGCAACCGGGTGCAGGAGGTGGCCGATGCCAGCGGCAAGGAGATCAAGGCGCCGGATTTGTGGGCGATCTTCGAGACCGCGTATCTCAAGATTCCCGGCGGCCATGCCCTGGTCGATTACCGCGAGGAGCCCTGTGGGGACGCAGGGCGACAGCGGCGGGTGCGCGCCATGCTGCGGGATGCGGCAGGACTGGACCAGGTGGTGACCGGCGTCGGTCGGGGTCCGGTGGACGGCTTCGTCCACGGTCTGGCAGATTGGCTTGGCATCCCGATTCAGGTGATTGATTATCGGGAACATGCCATGAGCCCAGGCGCCGATGCACGCGCAGCGGCCTATGTGGAGCTGACCGTGGGCGAGGACGACAAGGCTGTATTTGGGGTGGGACTGGACGAGGATGTCACTGCGGCCACCCTGCGCGCGGTCTTGAGCGCCGTCGATCGCCATGCGGCGCGAGGCAGCGTGCAGCAAGCAGAGGAAGCGCGGCGCCAAGGCGGCGGCTGAGTCATCCAGGTGTGCCTCGGTCCGGGGTGCGGACCGGGGCACGCCCTACCAGTGCAGGGCACGCAGGCGCGCGATCTTCTTATGCTGATGCGCCTGCATGCGCAGCAGAATGTCGCGCAGGGTTTCGATGGCCCGGCAGATATAAGGACCCTTGTTGAGCATCACGCATTCGGCGCGCACCCCCATGGCCGCATCGGTCACCTCCGAGCGGGTCGGGGTGCCCTTGCGCGCCAGGGATTCGAGCACCTGAGTGGCCCAGATCACCGGCACATGGGCCGCCTCACACAGCCATAAAATCTCTTCCTGGATCTCCGCCAGGCGTTCCGGGCCGATTTCAACCGCCAGATCCCCGCGCGCCACCATGACACCCATGGGCCGCCGCGGGATGACGGTGAGCAGGATTTCCGGAAGGTTGCGCACCGCCTGGGCCGTCTCGATCTTGGCCACGATGGGCACGTCCCGAGCGCCCCGTCGATCCAGCTCCGCCATCAGGGTCGCCACGTCCTGGGCCGTGCGGACGAAGGAATAGCCGATCACATCCGCTTGCCCGGCGGCGAGGTCCAGCATGTCCAGATCCTGCGCCGTCAAGGCCGGCAACCCCAGCGTGCTGTCCGGGAAATTGAGCCCTTTCTCTCCCCGGATCTTCTCCCCTTCCGCCCGCGCGCGGGTGATACGCAACACAGCGCCCTCGGGGATCAATGCCTCCACCACGGCGCCGATCTTGCCATCGTCAATGAAGACGCGGTGTCCCACCTGCAGGTCATCGATGACCTCGGGACAGCTGAGACCGATCCGGGCCATTTCCACCACCGCGCCCTCGGCATCGCGGCGGGCGGCCCGGCCGGGCTGCGTATTCCGGGCCAGCAACAGTTGCTCTTCCGGATGAACCAGCAGGAAACCGGGCTGCTCCGGGAAGGGGCCGAAGCAGCCCTCGCCCTGTCGTACCGGAAGTGCCCCGGGACGCCACCAGCGGCACGGCATTCCCGGCTCGACATACGCCGTGTGCCAGATCTGGCCCTGCCAGCGACCAATGGCATCACACCCCGTCACCTCCAATTCGCGCAGCCGGCCACGGGTGTCCCGAAAGCGCAGTCGATCACCGACTTGCAGATCGCTGTAGATCGCAGGGGTCACCGGCAGGATACTCGGGGAGCCGATCGGCGGGGTTTGCGCCGGCGCGAGCGTCACCTCGGCGGGCGCAATCACCCGGCCCGAGGCATCGCGGGGTGGGTGGATGGCGAAGATCGGCGCGGCGGGCACGCTGGCAGTGCGGAGTTTGGGGCCCGGCAGATCCATATAGATCCGGCACGGCACCTGCAGCGCCGCGCTGGCCCGACGCACCTGATCGATCATCCGTGTCCAGGTGGCTGCATCGTCATGGGCGCCGTTGATGCGGGCACAATCCATGCCGGCGCGCAGCATTGCCGTGACCAGATCGCCCTGATCGGCGGCTTCGCTGGGCAGGGTGACCATGATATAGACCCCCTCGCCATCACGGTGCGGCCCGAACAATCGCTGCGTATGGGCGGCCAGCAAGGCTTCGCCTTCCTCGATGGAAGGATCCTGGCCTGGATTCGACGGAGTCCAGCTTCCCTCCAGTACCCCCGCCAACAGGGCCAGCACCCGGTCCAGGTCATGGAGCAAATGCGCCTCGGAGCGCCCCAGCGATGAAAGCCCCTGAGCGCTGAGGCGCTTTTGCAGCGAACGCAGGTCGCTGCGACGAAAATGAATGTAATGCAATAGATTACGCACGCTCACCGCGCCATTGCTTCCGGCTTCCGGGTGCCAGCGGGCCATGTCCACCTGCGCGTCCTGCACGATCTGCGCACGCAAGGCTTCCAGCACCGTCCGCAAGGCAATGAGTTCTGCCTGTTCCGGAGGTGGAGAATGGTCGGTGCGATCCGAAGTCGTCATGGCGTGGTTTCCCTGGCTTGAGCGTGATTCTGTCCACTTTAAGACCCGAAGATGACAACTAGCCTGACACCGGGGGCGACTGCGGGAACGGCGCCGAATATGTTAAGTTCGCTGTCCCAACGCGGATATCTGAGCCTTTTGTCATCATGGCCTTTGCCTTCCCCTCGCCCCGACACACCGATCGCGCCATCCGCGCCATCCTCCAGGAGCGGATGCGCAAGGCCCTGGAGCACCTATCGGCACCAGAGCAGGATCGTGCCGAGGGTATCCACGAGGCCCGCAAGCGCTTCAAGGAAATCCGCGCGGTGTTGCGGCTGGTGCGTGATGTGCCCGATCTGGATGCGCCCGCTCTGGCCCTGTGGTTCCGGGACGCCGGGCGCCAGCTTTCGGGAACCCGCGATGCCCAGGCCTTGGTGGAATGCTGGGACAAATTGCATGTAGTCGATCACAATCCGCTGGAAACCGCTGCCGGCCGCGCCCTGCATCAGATGCTGACCGAGAACGCCCATGCGCACCTGCACCAAGCCGATGCGCTGACCGGGACCCTCGCCCGCCTGCGGATTGAATTGGTTGATCAGATTGCCCGCCTGCCAGTCATCCCCGGGGCCGAAACAGGCTTTGATCTCATCCGCCCGGGTCTGGCGCGCAGCTATCGGTCCGGTCGGCGCCGGCTCGCCGAAGCCGCCTTGACCCCGACGCCGGAGGCCTTCCATGAATGGCGCAAGCGGGTCAAGGATCATTGGTACCATACCCGGTTATTGACCGGAGCCTGGCCGATGGGCCTGGAGCAGCGCCAGGACCTGCTCAAGGCACTCTCGGATCAATTGGGGGATGATCACGATCTGGCCGTGTTGAGGCTGCAATTGCTGCACTGGTCCGAGCGCATCGGCTGGGATGCACAGCAACAGCGCCTGCTGGGCGCCATCGGTCGCCGCCAAGCCCTGTTGCGCCGCCAGGCCCTGTCCCTGGGTGGCCGACTTTATGCCGAAACACCGGGCCGCTTCATCCGTCGCATCGCGGCCTACTGGGATCTGTGGGCGGCGGATGCCGCACGCGCCGCCCCGTCAGCCCGCAACGATCCACCTCACCCGCCGCACTGAACAGCGAGACCCTCCATGCGCACCCTGGCTTTCTACAATCTCAAAGGCGGCGTTGGAAAGACCGCCGCAGCCGTGAATCTGGCCTGGTGCGCCGCCCGGGATGGCCTTGCAACCTGCTTGTGGGATCTCGATCCCCAGGGCGCGGCCAGCTGGTATTTGCGCGACACGACCGGGCTCGACATCAAGGCCAAAAAGCTGCTCAAGGGCAAGGACACGCTGGCCAGCCAGAGCCGCCCCACCGAGCTGCCCGGCCTGGACCTGATCCCGGCAGATACGACCTATCGTCATCTGGATCGCTTGTTTGATGACAACGATGCGCCGCGGGAAGTGTTGGCGCAGCTGGTGAAGCCGCTGGCAGCCCGTTATGACCTCTTGGTGCTGGACTGTCCGCCCAGTTTTTCGCGGCTTTCAGAAAACGTGTTTACCCTAGCCGATGCGGTGGCCGTCCCACTGATCCCCACGCCCCTTTCGGTGCGGGCCTTTTCCCAGGTGATGGAGTTCCTGGCACAGAAGCGACTCGCCGAGGGGCGCTTGTTTCCGTTCTTTTCCATGGTCGACAAACGCCGTGGACTGCATCGGCAATGGCTGGACGCTCCACCCCAGGACTTGCCCAACCTGTTGGGGGCCTATGTTCCCTATGCCTCGGTGGTGGAGCAGATGGGGCAGCATCAAAGCCCGGTCACCCAGTTCGCCGCTCACAGTCCGGCGGCGGCGGCCTACCAGGCCTTGTGGGAAGAACTGCGGGTGCATCTCGACTTCAATTGACTTCAATTGATATCCAAATCAAGAAGCGGCAGCTTCAGGCGCGACCGATAAGCCGCAACTGGGCAGGCGTGAGGAACCACTCCAGCTGGCCATGACCAGTCGGTTCATGCCCATTCCATGTGATACAGGCGACCCCACCTTTTTTGAAAGGCAAGTCAACGGCGGCTGGATCACCGGTCAGTATGCGTGAGGCCAAAAGTCCCAGATCTGGCTGGTGACCGACCAGCATCAAGGGGGCAGGCGCAGTTTGCATGGCAGTGAGCAGAGCCGCCTGGTCACCTTCAGGTGCAAGCGCGGCACAGATGGCGCTGGATTTGATCCCAAGGCCTGTGGTCAGCAGACTGGCCGTCTCCTGGGCGCGGCACAGCGGGCTGGACCAGATGGCGCCCGGCTTGACATCCAGCCGGTGCAGCCCGTCCACCGCCTGACGCATCTTGCGAATGCCTTCGGCGGTCAGGGCCCGCTCGCCATCGGCGCGCTCCGGGGAGCGCTCCTCGGCAATGCCATGGCGGACGAGATAACAGATCATGGCCGGGTGGGAGACCGATCAACGGTCATCCCAATCTTCGTCGAGGTCCTCATCGTCGTCGTCGTCATCGTCGTCTTCATCTTCATCGTCATCGTCCTCCTCCCGATAGCGCCGCAGTCGGGTTGGACGGATAAAATCGGTCTGTGGCTCCTCCGCATCGGTTTCAACGATATCCAGGTCGGCAGGCAGCACATCCAGATCAAGGTCATACCATTCATCGAAACTCAAGGTGCGGATTTCACCGTCTTCGTATTCTATTTCCACCTCATCGCCACGTTCATCCAGCGACAGAACCTTGAACCGGTCATCCTGTTCCAGATCCAGATACCATTGGCCAACAATCGGATCCAGCTCGCCCATAGCCTCACCCCCCGCCATAAAACAGGGTCGGCGGCAAACGCCACGCCGACCCCACATTACTCCTGGTGAAATCCTTTAGTTGGATTTCATGTCCTCGGTTTTTTTATCAATCTTCTCGCCCAGATCTTCGGCCTTTTCGCCAGCCGATTTGGCCGCGTCATCAATTTTCTCGCCCGCTTCTTCAGCAGGTCCCTGGAACGGCTCCTTGGCTTTATCCATCAAGTCGTCAGCCTTCTCTTCCACCTTGTCGATGGTCTGTCCGGCTTCCTGCTTGGCTTCCTCTCGGTCTTTGCGGTCGCAGGCCGACAAGCCGAAAACGGCGATCAGGCCAGCCATCATCAACCAGCGCAGCTTGGAGGTCTTGGTCATCATTCAGTTCTCCTTGAGAGTATGGATGCATATCGCCATCGGCTGTTCATCACAGCCTTGTGCGTAGTTTGAACGATCGCGGGGGCGCTTTGCCACCTGTCGCCTTTTTCAATCATCTGCGCCAGCCGGTAATTCCTGTGAAGGCTGAGGCCGCGTGCCGGTGTGTGGAGCCCGCGTCTTGGCAATCTCCTTACCACAGTGGATCCAAGCCCTCTTTGCGAAAACAAATGGATCTCGCTACTCCCAATGGACCCGACCAGACTACGGATCTCAACAATCGCTCTCACGCCTGAACCAGCCAGCTTATTGCAATCGATTCTCACTTGCCTTACGATTGCTGTCAGCTCCAAAAAATTTGCCACAGGCCGCCCCTATGACTCGCTGGACGCTCCACCTGTCTCCCTCAGCTGCATGGCTCATCGTCCTGATCGTGTTCGCGTCGATCGGCACATCACAGGCCGCCAGTCGGGAGGAGGTGCTACCGATCTTGCAGATGATCGACTACGTTGGAGTGGACTATCCCACTTTTGTTCAGGACGGGCAGGTTAAAAATCCCGCTGAATATGCTGAACAGCGTGAATTTTCAGCCGACATCCGCCGCCGGCTGGCGGCTTTGCCCGAAACAACGGGCAAGGCCGCGCTCATGGATTTGGCGGCTGAGATGGAAAGTGCGGTTGACGACAAATCCACTGGTGCCCGCGTGCAGGCCTTGACAGCGCATCTGACGCAATTGCTCCTGTCCAATTATCCAGTCACGATCAGCCCATCCCAAGCACCTGACCCGGCTGTGGGGGCCCGGGTCTATCAACAGCAATGTGCCGGCTGCCACGGCGCCGAGGGGCACGGGGACGGCCCGGCAGCAGCGGGCCTCAGCCCAGCGCCCACCGATTTTCATAACCTGCAGCGTCGTAATCAGCGCAGCTTGCTGAGCTATTACAATACCTTGACACTCGGTGTCACGGGCACCCCAATGGCGAGCTACAGTCGGCTGAGCGAATCTGAGCGCTGGGCATTGGCATTTCATATTGGCCAGCTCGCCTTCACAACGGAGCAGCGGCAGGCAGGTGCCGCTTTATGGGCACAAGACCCTGCCGCCCGCAAGGCAATACCGGATTTGGCCAGCCTCGTTCAGACCACCCCCCTTGCGTTGAGTTCGACCTACCCGGGCAATGCCCAAGCGCTCATGGCCGCGCTGCTCGCCAATCCGGGCTTGTTCAATCCCTCCCAGGCACAAAGCCTGAGCACCGCCCATGAGCGTCTGGAAACAGCCCGCAGCGCGTATCGGGCTGGTGATCGGGAAGCGGCCGGCCGCGCTGCACTGTCGGCTTACCTGGATGGCTTTGAGCTGGCTGAAGCGGCCTTGGCGGCGTCGGATCGAGCACTCATGAGTCAGATCGAAGCGGACATGATGGCATTGCGAGGCGCGATACGCGATGGCGTGGACGTGACTGCAGTGGACAGCCGCATCGATCACTTGCAGGCCGCGCTGCAGCGTGCAGAAGAGCAACTGGCAACGGGGGAAAGCAGTGCCACGGCAGCTTTTGGTGGCAGCTTCCTGATCCTGTTCCGGGAAGGGCTGGAGGCCATCCTGGTGTTGGCGGCGATGTTTGCCTTCCTGAAAAAATCCGGGCGCGCGGAAGGCTTGGTTTACTTGCATGCCGGCTGGATCGTGGCCCTGTTGCTGGGCTTTGGGACCTGGTTTGCCGCCTCTTTCCTGATTGATATCAGTGGCGCCAGCCGCGAACTGACCGAGGGACTGACGGCACTGTTGGCTGCCGGCATCCTGGTGGGAGTCGGACTATGGTTGCACAGCAAAAGCTATGCCGATCGCTGGCAGCAGTACGTGGCTGGCCAGTTGCAGGCGGCCGTGGGACACGGCGGCTTGCGCGCGATTGGCTTGGTCTCTTTCCTGGCGGTGTACCGGGAGGCCTTCGAGACCGTGCTGTTCTATCGCGCCATGTGGAGTCAGGGCCAGCACCACGCCATTGTCCTGGGGATGGGTCTCGCCATCCTGCTCCTGGCTGCGATCGCCACCGCCCTGTTCCGCTTCAGTGTGCGTTTGCCGATTCGCCAGTTCTTCAGCTTCAGCGCAGCGCTGATCGGGGCACTGGCCGTCATCTTCACCGGCCAGGGCATCGCTGCCCTGCAGGCGACGGGTTGGGTTAGCGTCAAACTGGTTTCCTTTGTGAGTATACCGGTGCTGGGGATCTATCCCACGGCGCAGACGCTTTTCTCGCAGATTCTGGT
>WOZT01000117.1:0-14331 GCA_011620145.1 Gammaproteobacteria bacterium
GCCATTTGAGCGAGCAGGTTTGCCGACCCGGCGCCGGTTGGGCTGTGGTGGAACAGGCCCTCGAATCCTGGCGCCCTGCGGGGAGGTTCGTGTGCTGAGCAGGCACGGGGTGGTGACAACAGGCGAGGTGGGTTGCCTTGGGAGGAAAAATGGGGTCGGGTCTTCCCATCATCATTGACGTAGCTGGCTGGTGTCTCGCTCGCATGCCGCCAGGAGTTGACTGGATTGCCAATCGCATCCTGGCATTGGGTCTTCAATGTCTCGACACGGGCAGACCTTCTCTCCTCAACGTTTTGAAGGCCCATTTCCCCGAGCGGGACCACCATTGGCATGGGCGGATGCACCGCGCCCATCTCCAGCGCCGTGTGTCCGGAATTCTCGATCTCATCCGGGCACTTTGGGGGACACCAGACTGCGTGATGCGTCGGGTTTCAGTGATCAATTGGCCGCAATTGGTGACCTTTCGTCAGCAAGGTGTGCCGGTCATCCTGTTGGCGGGGCATTTCATCGGCTTGCCGATGGGAGCGCGCGCATTGGCCGAGCGAATTCCGCTGCAGGTTGTCGCGCGCATGTTCCGTCATCCCGGCTTCCATGGTTCATTGGCGCGCTTGGCTCGCCGTAGCGGCGGGGGAATCATCGACGGCGGCAATGGACGGGCCCTTTACCGGAGCTTGCAACGGGGCGAGACCGTCCTGATCCTGGCCGACTACGGCATGGCAGGCGATACCCGGCGTGTGGCCATGGGCATGGTATTGCGACTTGCAAACCGAACCGGGGCGATGGTGCTTCCCTTGCATTGCAAGCATCACGGGCGGTGTTACGCCCTGCACGTTGGTGCGCCGTTGCCATCGGCTGAGCTGGGGGACGAAGCCCTGCAGGCGCTGTACCAGGCGTGGATTGTTGCGTCTCCTGCCGAATATCTCTGGCCAAGAGCGCCCTTCGCACTGCCGTAGCAAAACAGGTCATGCGTGGAAAGGAAGCAATCACGGTCATGGCTCAGGGACCCTGAAAACGCTTTTCCCCATCCGCTGCCGATCCCCCTGCCCAAGAGTGGGATCGGCTGGCCGTTTTGGCTGGCAGGGGAATCAGATCGGACTGGTCTGCTCGCGCAATGCGGCAAAAATAAGATCCATCCCGAACCCGAAGATTGCATCGAGACGCTCAACCTGTAGGTGGAGCGCCACGGCACTCACCAGCGGGTACCGTTCGGGATCCGAGAAGTTTTCCAGGCGGATGGGTGTGGCGTCAGGTTGTTTCGCGCGGCTGCCGATCTCGGCCAGACTGGCACCGGTGACAAAGCCGGCCAGGACACGGAAGAAGCGCGCGGACTGTTCGGCATCACAGCCCACTTCCCGGAACAATCCCAGCAGACGCTCGTAATAGTTCAGTGCCGCTTCAGTGTTGAAACGCCGCGTGGGCAGCAACAGGAAGGCGTGCGGGTGTCGAATTGCCACCTGCCGACAGGCTTCAAACGTTTGTCGCAGCCGCTCGATGGGCGGCTCCAGCCCGATCGCAGGTTCCATCTCCTCCAGCAGCAATTCCAACACCGCATCGAGCAGTTCGCCCTTGCCGTGGAAATGGTGATACAGCGCCATGCCTTCGACACCCAGCGCGCTGCCGAGCTGGCGCATGGATAACCGCGCCAGACCGTGGTGGTCAATCAATTGGAGCGCCGTCTGCGCGATGCGGCGGCGATCCAGCGGTGCCCGTGCGGCGGGGCGCGATTTGCGGGCGGAATCTGACATCCAAGTACTTTACACTGCAAAGTAGGGCGGTCGCCATGGCATCCGTTACGGGAGGAAAACAACCATGCGCAGTGAAGATCTCATCGCCTTGATAATCCCGATCACCTTCCTTGCGATGATTGCCATCGAATACTGGCTCAGCACGGGACGCGATTGGCCAGCGATCCCTTGGTGGCGAACCCAGGGCGCGTCATTCTTTGTGATGATGATGAGTATCAATGCGGTCCTGCCTTCCTGGGTGCCGCAGAAGATCGCCAGCCATCACCTGTTCGAAGCCTCGCGTCTGGGGTTTGCGGGAAGTGTTGTGCTCGGCTATTTGTCACTGTCGCTGGCCACCGCAACGCTGCATCGCGCCTATCATCGGTTTCCCGTGCTCTGGCGCTTCGTGCATCAGTTGCATCACGCCCCGCAGCGACTGGATGTCTGGGGTAGAGTTGTATTTACACCGTTGGAAGTCATCAACAATGTGTTGATTTCTTTACGTGGTCATGGTGTTCGTCTTGGGTCTGGATCCGGTGGCTGCGGCGCTCACGGGCTATGTCGCGGCCTTTTACGGCATGTTCCAGCATTTCAATGTCCGCACACCGGTCTGGCTGGGCTACCTGATTCAGCGCCCGGAATCGCATAGCATTCACTACTATCGTGGATTTCATGCCCATAACTACAGCGATCTGCCGCTCTGGGATCTGCTGTGGGGCACCTTCAGAAATTCGCGAGAGTTTAAGGTTGATGTGGGCTTTGAAAAAGCCGAGTCGCGACAGATTGGCGCAATGCTGTGCGGGCGTGATGTCAATGCGGCGATCCTCGGTAGCGGCAACCGCGGTCGGATTGACGTCGGGAGCAATCCGGCATGAGTGCACAAGGTCAGGAAGCGCAGTGTCTGGCGGATGAGATTGAAGCCCGCGCCTGCCGCGATCTCTATGCGGCCGCGCCACCACAATTTTGCGCCAGTGCCATGACCATTGGCGGTGCCACTGCGCTGTGTCTGCCGTCCATGCCGATCAGCTATTTCAATCGCGTCATTGGCTTAGGCATGAGTGAGCCCGCAACCCAGGCTGCTCTCGACGCACTGGTTCATCACTATACTGCTGCTGGTGTCAAGGACTACTGGCTCCATCTGAGTCCGGCGGCGCGTCCTGGATCACTACCGGACTGGCTGGATGCGCGGGGTTTCAAGCTGGCGCCACGCCGCAGCTGGGCGAAGTTTCTGCGTGGCAGTGAACCTTTTCCGATGCCGAACACGGGTCTTGTCGTACGCTGCGCCGAAGCTGCGGACTCAGGTCTGGTTGCGGATATTGTCTGCACGGCTTATGGGCTGCCCGGTTCATTTGCGCCCTGGTTTGCCAGTTTGACAACCAGAACGGGATGGCGCGTGTTTTTGGCGATGAAAGATAGCCAGGCCATTGCCAGTGGCTCGCTCTACTGCTCGGGTGACACGGCATGGCTTGGTATCGGCGCCACGCTGCCTGAGTGGCGCAATCTCGGCGCACAGAGTGCCCTGATTGCCGCCCGTGTCATGGTCGCCCGGGACTGCCGTGTCGTTGCGACGGAAACCGGCGAGCCGATCGGGGAGGAGCCCAATCCATCACTGCACAACATCCAACGAGCCGGCTTTGTGCAGGTTTGTTCGCGGCTCAATTTTGCCGTGCCGAGGGTTTGAGTACCCCTTTGCTTGTCGGCTTTCAGATTTTGCTCGGCTACTTGCCGCCCCAGGTGGCGCTCTCCGGTGTTGGTTTCTCAGACGCTTCCCCTTGGTGAGATCCAACGCCCGAACCACCTGCATAAGCGTAAAGAGTCTGTCCCAGTCTCGCCTCAGTCGAACCCGCATAACGGAGCGAAGGTGCTTTCGACTGGCGCCGGGCAGGGTTGCTGACTATGGTGAGACAGTCGGATCCCACCTCGGATCGGCACGTAACGAGGCACACCCTACAGGAGGAACGCATGGCGGCTAAAACGGGATTTTGGGCGATCGCACAGAATTATCCCGATAAAACGGCGCTGGTGGATGATCACGGCAAGCCGATGAGCTTTGGCGAGCTCGATGAACGGGTCAACCGCCTGTCCCACGGCTTGCGCGCCCTGGGGTTGCAGTATCGCGACGGCATCGCGATGTTGATGCACAACGACCCCGTGTGGATCGAGGCCTTTCTGGCGGCGCACCAGATCGGCCTGTACCTGACGCCCATCAACTACCATCTGACCGGCCCCGAAGTGGCCTACATCATCGGCAACTGCGAGGCCAAGGTGTTCATCGCCCATGAGCGCCATGCGGCTGTGGCCCTCAAGGCGGTGGAGGAACTGGGCTACGACCGCTCACGCTGTTTTGCGGTTGGAAAAATCCCCGGGTTTCGTGATTACGAGGCGTTTCTGGCGGAGCATCCCGCCACCGCCCCCGAGGATCGCCAGGCGGGGACCCTGATGCTCTATACCTCGGGTACCACAGGCCGACCCAAGGGGGTGCGGCGCCCCTTGATGCCGGGCAATCCCGATGTGGTGGCCAGTCTGGCCGGCATGCTGGGCGCCCTGTTCCAGCTCAAGTCCGGCGCGGGCGTCCATCTGGTGACCGGGCCGCTTTATCACGCCGCTCCTGGCGGTTTTGGCACCGCCTCCCTGCATCTGGGGCACAGCTTGGTGCTGATGGACCGCTGGGATGCCGAGGACACCCTGCGCCGGATCGAGCGCGAGCGGGTGACCTCCACCCATATGGTGCCCACCATGTTCCATCGCCTGCTGGCGTTGCCCGATGCGGTCAAGCGACGCTATGACGTGTCCAGCCTGCAGGCGGTGATCCATGGCGCCGCGCCCATCGGCGTCGAGTCCAAGAAGGCGCTGATCGACTGGTGGGGCCCCGTGATCTTTGAATATTACGGCGCCACCGAAGGGGGCGGAACCATCGCCAATTCAGCGGACTGGCTCAAGAAGCCAGGGACGGTGGGCAAACCCTGGCCTGGCACGGAAATTCGCATCTTCGACGATGCGGGCCAGCCCGTGCCTGCCGGTCAGCCGGGCAATGTCTACATGAAATCCATGATTGGGGAGTTTGAATACTACAAGGACCCGGCCAAGACGCAGGAAAGCCGCCATGGGGAATTGTTCACCGTGGGCGATATCGGCTATCTGGATGAAGACGGCTGGCTGTTCCTGTGCGACCGGGCCAAGGACCTGATCATTGCGGGTGGCGTCAATATCTATCCGGCGGAGATCGAGAAGGTGCTCATGGAGCATCCCAAGGTGGCCGATGCGGCCGTGTTCGGGATTCCCAACGAGGAGTGGGGCGAGGAGGTGAAAGCCGTGATCCAAGCGGCCGACGGGGTGGAGCCGGGCCCGGCGCTGGCTGAGGAACTGCTGCGGTTCGCCACCGAACGCCTCGCCCGTTTCAAGCTGCCGCGGTCGATTGATTTCATCGCTGAACTGCCGCGCCTGGATACCGGCAAGCTCTACAAGCGCTACTTGCGTGATCCTTACTGGGAGGGCCGGAATCGGAAGATCTGATCGTCCGTACGAATGGCAAAACCATTCAAAAATAAAGGCCAAAGCCTATTGAACGACCGTTTAATTTGGCGTATACAGGAGGTAGGGGCGCTGGATTCATCTCCAGAATCCCAGATAAGCATCATTAAGGCGCGAGGCGCACGGCTTCGACCCGTGATGAAGTAAACCAGGGGCAAAGACCCCGTGCCGGCAAACGTGGGCTTGCCCGCCGCCGGTCCATCGCAACAAGAGGAGACATAACCATGAGTACCGTGATCAACCAAGCGGTTGTTGCGCCTGCGGCGACCGCCTCGGAAGCCCCCCGTCCACCCTGGCGCTTGGCGTTTACCATCGCCGCAATCGCGCTTGCTTTTGTGACGTTGGTGAAGTGGTATCAGCACACTTTTTCCTGGACCGTGGGAACGGATTCGTTTTCCCCCGAGTTTCAAGTCTATTGGATGAGAATCTTTTACGCCCAGATCATTGGACTTCCGCTCCTGGGCGCCATCGGCGCGGCATGGCTCTGGCTGACCCGCGATCGGGATATCCAGAACCTTCCCGCCCGTGATGAATTGGCGCGGTTCTATGCCATGTTCAGCATTCTCGTGGTCGCGGCGATCGTGCTGATCTCGGCCTTGGGGCTGTTGACCGAAGCTGATGCGGCCTGGCATCAGGTCGTGGTGCGGGATACCGATTTCACCCCCACGCACATCTTTCTGTTCTATCTGGGGGTCCCCGCTGGATTGGGGGGATTGGTAATGGCTTGGATCTGGGTGCATACCCGGCTGCCTTATTTTGCCAATCGAGTTTCGCTGCCCCTGTCTCTTGCGATCATCGGCTTCATGATGGCCGGCCCCGTGGTGGCGTTCAATGAGTGGGCGCATACCTTTTTCTATGCCGAGGAATTGTTCGGCGCCCCGGTGCACTGGTTCTTCGTGCTGGCCGGGTTCTTTCTGGTGTTTCTGATTGGCTTTGTGATTCAGTGCGTACAACGTATGTATGAGCTGACCCGGGGTTATAGCCTGGAGGAGGTGGAGCGGGAAATGGGATTGACCAGTCGTTGACAGGCGATTGAAGGTCAAGGGGACGGATCGGCCATGAGGGAGCGCCGCCCGCTCCGTCCCCCCAGGCTCTCAGGACTTGGTTGAACAGGCGGCCGCCTTTTCGGGCGGGTGCGTCCCTGCATCGCGAAATGGTCAACAGATATAAGGAAGTACTGGCATGTCCATTGAGTTAGGCTCCACTGAGCAAGGTGAGATTTCCCGGGCGCCGCGAGGCAAGGCGCTGAATAATGTTCAGGATCAGGTGCAGGCCTGGCGCAATGCCGACCTGTTTTTCTTTCCCCTCATTTCCATTCTCATCGGTGGCGCGGCCGTGTTTCTTTGTGCGCTTACCGTGGGAGATTGGAGCTATTGGATGGACTGGCGCGACCGGCGTTGGTGGCCGCTATTGACGCCACTCTTGCTGTTGGTGTTGCCCACTGTTGCCACGTATGCCTTCT
Source organism: Gammaproteobacteria bacterium (assembly GCA_011620145.1). GTDB lineage: Bacteria > Pseudomonadota > Gammaproteobacteria > UBA5335 > UBA5335 > Macondimonas. The sequence goes on from WOZT01000117.1 coordinate 6,718, forward strand.
GGAAGTACTTCAAACTTCCAGTGGCGGCGACGGGTTTGGCGCTGGGTTTCTGGCTATCCCAAATCATCAGTCGCTACGTGAACTTCTATCTTTTTACCGCCTTTCCCATGAACTGGGTGATGCCGGAAGTGTGGATCGGGGCAGCGGTGGTGCTGGACGCGGTATTGCTGATTACCCGTAGCTTTGCGCTGACGGGTCTGGTCGGCGGCTTCCTGTTCGGCTTGTTGTTTTCGGCGATGAACTGGCCAGTGGTGGCGCCCATGCACATGCCCGTGCAACTGGGAGATACCGTCATGACGCTGGCCGATTACATGGGCTTCCAGTACATCCGCACCGCCATGCCGGAGTATGTGCGCATTATCGAGGCCGGCACCTTGCGCACCTTTGGCACCAACGTCGCGCCAGTGAGCGCTTTCGTCTCGGGTTTCTTCGCTATCCTGGTGTACTACGTTTTTATCTGGATCGGATCGAAAGGCGCCAATCCTGCCTGGCTCAAGAAGTTGGTTTAGGTCAATCATTTGATTCAGGGAGGAATCGTTATGGTGAAGTTTGGAAATGCCTGGTTGCGACGGGCCATGGGGTTGGCGCTGGCCTGTGTGATGTCCGGGATTTTGTTTGTGCCCCCGGTGTTTGCGCATGGCGAGATTGCTCAGATGGCAGGCATTCGCATGCGCACGATCCATTGGTTTGATACTCAGATCGAACCGACCCAGGTCAAGGTCAATGACATTGTGACCGTGCGTGGAAAATTCAAGGTCTCCGAGAACTGGCCGGATTACGTGGCCAAACCAGAGCAGTGGGTGTTTTTGAATATCGGGGTGCCCGGCCCGACTTTCATTCGCCTGGACACTACAATCAATGGCATGCACCAGTACCAGTCCACCGCGCTCAAGCGTGGCGAATTCTATGAATATGAGATCAAGCTGAAAGCTCGCGTTCCGGGAACCTGGCATGTCCATCCGCTACTCAATGTGTGGCAGGCGGGGCCGCTGGCGGGGCCGGCCCGATTTGTTCAAATCACCGGCGACAAGAAGGATTTCGTCAATACAGTGACCCTGCTCGATGGCGAAACGGTTGACGTGGAGCACTATGGGCTGGCCTCCATGTGGTCGATCCACTTGCTGTGGGTGGCCGTTGGTTTGCTGTGGGTAGCCTACTGGTTCCGTCATCTCCCGGTGATGATGCGGCGTTATGTGGCCATCAAGATGTACGGGGAACAGGAAGCTGAGCGCCATCTCATCACCATCAAGGACATGGTGGTGAGCGCCGGTTTTGTGTTGGGGATTTTGGGCTTAACCCTTGCGCTCATGATGTGGTCGCTGAACCGATATTCCATCACCATGCCGTTGCAGACGGGCAAGATAGAGGCGCCGGTGATCCCATTGCCCGAGTCTCAGCAACAGGTGGATGTAAAAGTCCAGCATGCGAAGTTCGATCTGCCTTCGCGGCGCATGGATATGGCGTTAGAGGTGACCAACCGATCGGCGGAGCCGGTGCGGATTGGGCAATTCGTAACGGGGTATGCTCGCTTCATCGATGCCGCCGTAATCAAGGATGTGAAAGCGGATCGCTATGATCCCGTGGCGACAGATGGATTGCATAGCGATGTCACCTGGATCCAGCCGGGTCAGACCCAATTGGTCAACCTGACGGTGGCGGATGCCCTGTGGGGTGAGCAGCGTCTGACGGACATTGTGGCCGAGCCCAATCTGCGTTTTGCCGGCCTGTTGTTTTTCTACACAGCTGACGGCCATCGCCAAATTCGGGAAGTCGGCGCCCGGATGACGCCGAACTTCCTGCCCGGCTATGTCCCGATCAATACCCATGGCGGCCATGTTGCCCTGGAGACAAGGGATTCCCTCAGCTGAGGTGAGCGCTATGAGCCCCTGTTCAGGTGAGGTCGCCTTGTGATTTCACCTGAACAGAGGCGCTCCGGATCGTATCGCGTTTTGCGCAATATTCACGGGGGCAGGACTGACCAGCTTTCCATTGATCGTCGCAGCTGAGTTGCCCGTCTTCGTTGGGCAGAGTTGCGAGCAAGATAGTTGCAGAATTAGCTGCGGCGACTGATGGCAGTGCTGGGAGGCAGCAGCCGGCGCAGGGCTGCGGCAATCCCGATGGCGTCCAGGCCACAGGCGCTGAGTAGCTCTTCCCGCGTCCCGTGTTCCAGGAAGTGATCCGGCAGGCCCAGATGCGTGACGGGCACACTCAGGCCGTGGCGGGCGAGGCACTCGGAGACGGCGCTGCCCGCGCCGCCGGCGACTGTGTTGTCTTCCACTGTGACCAGTTGCGTATGGGTGCGGGCGAGTTCGATCACCAGGGCTTCATCCAGCGGTTTGATGAAGCGCATATTGACCACGGTGGCGCCCATGGGCTGGGCCGCCTCCAGCGCCGGCATCACCATGGCGCCGAAGGCCAAGACGGCGAGGCCTCGACCCGGATGCCGGATTTCGGCGCGGCCCAGGGGCAGGGCCGGGGCGTCGACCTGGAACGGAATGCCGGCGCCGGCGCCGCGCGGATAACGCACCGCAACAGGCGCCTTGAGAGCCAGGGCGGTATTGAGCATGGCGCAACATTCGGCCTCCTCCGCCGGCGCCATGATCACCATGTTGGGGATGCAGCGCAGGAAGGAAAGATCGAAGGCGCCGTGATGGGTGGCCCCATCCTGTCCCACCGGCCCGGCCCGGTCGATCGCAAACACCACCGGCAGGTTCTGCAGCGCCACATCATGGATGAGCTGGTCGTAGGCACGTTGCAGAAAGGTGGAATAGATGGCCACCACGGGGCGCATCTCCTCGCAGGCGAGCCCTGCCGCCAGCGTCACGGCATGCTGTTCGCAGATGCCCACGTCGTAATAGCGCTCCGGAAAGCGCTTTTCGAATTCCACCAGGCCCGAGCCTTCGCGCATCGCAGGCGTGATGGCGACGATTTGGGGGTCCCGGGCCGCCGCCGCGCAGATCCAGGCCCCGAATACCTGGCTGTAGGTGGGCTTGGCGCCCGGTGTGCTGGCAGGCAGCGTGCCGGTATGGGGGTCGAAGCGGGTGACGCCATGCCAGGCGACTGGGTCGTTTTCGGCGGGTGCGTAGCCTTTGCCCTTGCGGGTGACGACATGCAGAAACTGGGGTCCGGGGCGGTCGCGCAGGTTGCGCAGGGTATCGATCAGGACGGGCAGGTCGTGGCCATCGATGGGGCCGATGTAATTGAAGCCCATCTCCTCGAACAGGGTGCCAGGGGCAACCATGCCTTTCACATGTTCCTCGGCGCGTCTGGCGAACTCCCATACGGGGGGAACATGGCGCAGGACCTTTTTCCCCTCCTCGCGGATGCTGGTGTAGAAATGCCCCGAGAGGATGCGCGCCAGGTAATTGGACAATCCCCCCACGTTCGGTGAGATGGACATCTCATTGTCGTTCAGGATCACCAGCAGGTCGGCACGCAGGTGGCCAGCATGGTTGAGGGCTTCATAGGCCATGCCGGCGGTCATGGCGCCATCGCCGATGATGGCGGCCACCCGGCGGCGCTCTCCGCGCGCCCGGGCCGCCAGCGCCATTCCCAGGCCGGCGCTGATCGAGGTGCTGGAATGCCCGACGCCAAAGCTGTCGAATGGGCTTTCTGCGCGCTGGGGGAAGGGCGCCAGGCCATGCAGCTTGCGGATGGTGGGCAATGCCGCGCGGCGGCCGGTCAGGATCTTGTGTGGATAGGTCTGGTGGCCCACATCCCACACCAGCCGGTCACGGGGCGTGTCGAACAGATAGTGCAAGGCAATGGTGAGTTCCACCGTGCCCAGGTTGGCGGCGAAATGACCGCCGGCCTCACCGATGGTCTGGATCAGGTAGGCGCGCAGTTCCGCCGCCACCGCAGCCAGCGACGATTCGGGCAACAGGCGCAGCGCTTCAGGGGAATCGATCTGCGCCAGCAACGAGGGAAGTGGGCTCATGGCACCGGGCGTCGTTGGGGAAAGCAGTGGATTATCAGCCTGCGACGCCTCTGTCATCAAGGATAGCCTGTGGCGCGCTGAATGGGCAGCTTCAGCAATGCCGGTTCAGCAGTTCATCGGCGAGCGCACGCAAGGGATCGGCAGCCGCGCCGAAGGGCGCCAATTCGTCCAGTGCTTGCTGATGCAGTTGGGCTGCGCATTGCTGGGCAGCAGCCAAGCCCATTAATTGCGGATAGGTGGCTTTGTCATGGGCCAGATCGGCGCCTTGGCGTTTACCCAGGGTCGCCGTGTCGGCTGTGAGATCCAGGATGTCGTCCCGGATCTGGAAAGCCAGTCCCAGCGCCGCCGCACAACGGTCCAGTCCCGCGTATGCGGGTGCATCTTCGGGCAAGGCCAGATCCGCAGCCAGTCGCACCGCTGCGCAAATCAGGGCGCCGGTCTTCTGGCGGTGGATGGTTTCCAATTGGCGTTCATCAATCTGCCCGGCACTGACGGCCAGGTCCATGGCTTGCCCCCCCGCCATGCCCAAGGAACCACAGGCGCGGCTCAACGTGCGGATCTGGCGCAGTTGCTGCGCAGCTGTTGGGCCATCCGTCAGGGGACGCGAGAGCAATTCGAAGGCCAGGCACTGGAGGGCATCCCCGGCAAGGATGGCGGTCGCCTCGTCGAATGCGCGATGCGTGGTGGGGCGGCCTCGGCGTAAATCGTCATCATCCATGGCCGGCAGGTCATCATGCACCAGGGAATAGGCATGGATGAATTCCACTGCGCAGGCCGCATCATCCACCCAGTCCAGGGGAATGCCCAGCAGACTGCCGGTGGCGTAACACAAGGCTGGGCGCACCCGTTTGCCACCTCCCAGTACGGCATAGCGCATGGCGGCATGCAGTTTTTCAGGTACCACATGGGCCGGTGGCAGGCGGGTTTCCAGCGCGGCCTCAGCCCGGCTGCGCCACTGGCCCAGGACGGGACACACGGGTGATGCGGCATTCATCCCGCAGGATCCGATTCGAATGGCGTCAAGGGCGCTTCAGCGCTCGGCTGGGTCAGGGCCATCACACGCTGTTCAGCCTGTTGCAGGGCTTGCTGGCAACGACGTGTCAGCTGCACGCCGCGCTCGAAGCGCTCCAGGGACTGTTCAAGGGTGAGTTCGCCCCGCTCAAGCTGTTCCACCAGGGTTTCCAGCTCTTCGAGCGCGGTTTCGAAATTCAGTTGTTCGGTGTTCACACGGCACGGCAGATCACAGGATGGGGGCTTCATGCTGCCTCAGCGGTCGCGCAAAATCCAGTCTGCGATGCGCGTTGAAAGGGCATCGATCGGAGTGATCGCGGGGGCAGTTGCACGCAACCGTCACGGGATCCAACTCGGGAACCGACAGCGGCTATCCAGGGTCCCATGCGTGACCCGTAAAGCGTGCCCAAGGATGATTGCGCTCCAGCGCGATGGTCTTCAGGATATGCTGAGGGACGAAACTTTAAAACATGATGATCGTAAAGATTTTTCTAAAGGTACGGTGAGCGCCATGACTTGGATGAAACGCATTTTTCTCTTCGGCTTGACCAATATCGCGGTGATCGTGCTGTTGACGATCGTCATGCGTGTGCTGGGCCTGGATCAGGCCGTTGCGATACGGGGTGGAAATCCCGTTGCGCTACTTGTTTTTGCTGCCGTCATGGGGATGGGGGGTTCCTTCATTTCTTTGGCGATGTCCAAATGGATGGCCAAGCGCTTCATGGGGGTCCGTGTGATCGAGCAGCCTGGCAGCGCCTTGGAACGCTGGCTGGTGGACACGGTGGCGCGCATGGCACGCGATTCGGGGATCGGCATGCCGGAGGTCGGGATCTTCGATAGCCCCGATCCCAATGCGTTTGCCACCGGGATGTCGCGCAACAACGCGCTGGTGGCGGTCAGTACCGGGTTGCTGCAGCGCATGCGGCCGGAGGAGGCCGAAGCGGTGCTGGGCCATGAGGTTTCCCATGTGGCCAATGGGGACATGGTGACCCTGGGCCTGCTGCAGGGCGTGCTGAATACCTTTGTGATTTTCCTGTCCCGCATCATTGGCATGGTGGTGGACAATGCCCTGTCCCGTGGCGAAGAGCGCCGCGGCTCGGGTGTCGGGTATTTCGTGACGGTGATTGTGGCGGAAATCGTCCTGGGCCTGTTGGCCACCGTCATCGTGATGGCGTTCTCGCGCTGGCGTGAGTTCCGCGCGGATGCAGGGGGCGCCGGGCTCACCAGTCGCGCCGCCATGATTGGCGCCCTGGAACGTTTGCGCGAAGCCCACGAGCCGGCTCAGATGCCCGATCAACTGCGGGCCTTTGGCATCCGCAGCGGCGGCGGCATGATGCGTTTGTTCATGAGTCATCCGCCGCTGGAGGAACGCATCGCCGCCTTGCGCGCTGCGGGCTGACGGGTGTGTCGTTTTGATGCCTTCAGGCCCGCTGCGCTTGCGGTGGCGGGCGGGGCGTCCGTTCAGGGGAGCGCAGCACCACCTCCGGTTCCTGCACATAATGCCCCTGGAGATAGTGCACGCCCAATTGCCAGAGCACGGCAAGCGCATTCGCGTTTTCCACATGCCCGGCGATGACGCGGATGTCATGGCGCTCGGCATGGGCCACAATCTGGCGAATACGGCCCTGGGCGTCCTGGCTTTCGGTCACTTCCTGCAGTAGCCCCGGTGCCAGCTTGAGGAATTGGGGTGAGACATGGCTCGCCAGCTGCAGCGCGTGCGGACTGTGTCCGAAATGGTCGATGGCCAGGGGGTAGCCTTGCTCTTTCATCATCTGTGAGAGACCGAGCACGCTTTTGAGGTTGGATTCGACCTGCTCCTCGGCAATCTGCAGGTAGAGTGGTGCGGGCGTCGCAGTTTTCGGAAGATGCGCTTTCAGCCAATCCACTGTATCTGCGGCCACGATACTGGCGGCCGATAGCTTCACGAACAGCCCTTTTTGACTGGGGTCTCCCCGTTGATCATCCAGCACGCCCAAGGCGTGACTGAGTACCCAACGATCCAGTTCTGTGGCGATGCCGGTTCGTTCCGCAGCGGGCCAGAAGTCGGTCGGCGAGAGCTCCTGTCCCTCCTCGTCCATCATCCGCAAACGCACCTCGTAATATTCCGCCGTGCTGCCATTGAGCGAAGAAATGGGCTGGTAGACCAGCCGTAACGCATTGTGAGCCAGGGCCCGGCGCAACTGCTCCGCCCAGTTGGCGTCGGCCTGCTGGGTGGCCGCGAGGGGGTTGTGCAATTTGGCCAGGCCCACCTGCAGGCGTGCGCTGCGTGCGTCCTGGGCGGCCCGTTCGGCCTCCAGCAGCGCCGGCTCCAGTTCGACATCCTCTGTTCCAAGCCATTCCCTCAGGCCAAAGATCGCGCGCACCACCCGGCTTTGCGCGCCAATCTCAACGACCTGCCGTGCCAGTTGTGCTTGCCATTGCAGTGCCCGATTCTGGGCTTCCTTGGTGTTCGACGCGGCGTAGACAGCGGCCACCCAGAAATCCCGCAGTCGAACCGCGACGCCGCCCTCAGGCAGCAGAGCCTGGAGTGCCTGGGCATAGGCCTGCGTTGCAGCCTCGCAGGCGACATAGCCCACACTGGGCAGTAGTTCCGGTAGCTCGTCCAGTTGCGCGGCAAGCAGGAAGCGGGAACCGGTTGCTGGAACGGGCTGTGCCGCCAGGCGATG
>WOZT01000117.1:14431-18961 GCA_011620145.1 Gammaproteobacteria bacterium
CGGCAAGCAGGAAGCGGGAACCGGTTGCTGGAACGGGCTGTGCCGCCAGGCGATGGAGGTTGATCTCAAGCTGATTGGGTCCAGAAGGCCGTTCAGCAGGGGGTGCAGCCTGCAGTTGCTCGTAACGGCTTTCCAGATCAGCGAATTGAGTTTGGATGCGGACCAGATCCTGTTCCAGATGAGCCAGGTGTTTCTGCAGCCGCAAGCCTTCGGCGCGGGCCTGGGCCAGATCCTGTTCAATCGCAGGATCAGATGGCGGAGCAGGAATCAGGATCTGCACGGTCGCCTGATCGCCAGACTGCGCCCATCCCAGATGCCACTGCATGGCAAACGTGCTGCCATCGGCTCGCCGTCCAGTAACGGCAATGGCGTCCCTGGGCAAACGCCCTTGCTGGGCCTCCCGCAAACAACGCTTGACCGCATCCCGGGAAGCGGGTGCGATCACATCCATGACCGGACTGCCCTCCAAGGCCGTCGGCGCGTCGTAACCCAGCAACCGAGCGTAGGCAGGATTAACGTGCAGATGGACGCCTTCAGCAACCCAGGCCATGGGATCGGAGGTATGGGTCACGAAATGTTCCAATTGGCTGCGCCATTGCGTCGCTTCCTGTTCCAGGATGAGTCGCTGTTGAGCCGCTTGAGTCAGCGTCACCTCCCGCAGTGCAACGGCGGCCAGTAACTCGCCGGCGCCGCGGTCGACCAAGTGAGCGGCGCCTTGGGCAAGGGCGGCTGCCATCCGCGAGGAATCCGGACTGTCGCCCAGGGCGATGACGGGGATCGGTGGCTGGCAACTCATGGCCCGCGCCACGGCGTCCTCCAGGGAAACCGGGCCATTTGCTTCGGGGCAAATCAAGACATCGGGCCGGTCGCTTGTGAGGGCCTGCGCCAGGCTGGCGCTATCGGGCAGGTGCCGGGTGCGCACGCGCAGCCCCGCATTGCGCAACAGGCTGCCCACGCTCTCGGCCGCGTTGGGCGCGCGATCCACGATCCAAACCGAAAGCAGGGCGGGGGCGTTCAAGTTGCTATCTCCTGGGCGGTGGCTCACCGCTGTATTCATCCATGGGTTCATGCGCCTGGGCCCAGCGCACCGGGAGAATCCGTTTGGCCGGATCGTTTGCCGCTTCCCGGGCCAGGCGCGGTACCAGATACCCCGGCAGCCGCGCCGCGACCTCGCCCATGAGCCGCTGGGCTCGCTCCGTATCCACCTCGAAGTGGGCGGCGCCCTGGACCTGATCGAGCAGATGCAGGTAGTAAGGCAGCGCGCCCAATTCAAACAACCGCTCGCTCAAGTCAACCTGTGCAGTCACCGTGTCATTGATGCCGGCCAACAGGACCGCTTGGTTGAGCAGCACCGCTCCGGTTTGTCGGATGCGCATCAAGGCTGCAGCCACCGTTTGATCCAGCTCCTGGGCGTGATTGCTGTGCACGACGATTACCCATTGGAATCGGCGGTTTTGCAGCCAACTTGACAGCCGCTCGTCAACCCGCTCGGGCAGGACGATGGGCAGGCGGGTATGGATGCGCAGGCGCTTGAGGTGGGGGATCTCAGCCAGTGCCGCCACCAGTTCGGTCAGCTTCTCATCCGGCAGACTCAAGGGGTCGCCGCCGCTCAGGATTACCTCGTTGATGTTGGCGTCATCGCGCAGATAGGCCAGTGCCTCGCTCCAGCGGCTGCGGGCGGCATGGGCTTCGCTGTAAGGAAAATGACGACGGAAACAATACCGGCAGTGAATGGCGCAGGCGCCGGTCAAGATCATCAGCGCGCGGCCGTGGTACTTGTGCAGCACGCCACCCGGCCGCCGGCTGGGACCGTCGCCCACCGGATCAAGGAGAAAGCCCGCTGTCGGTATCGCCTCTTGCCCCAGCGGCAGGACCTGACGCAGCAAGGGATCGGCCCAGTCGCCCGGACGCATGCGATCGACGAAGCCGCGTGGGACGCGCAATGGGAAGGGCGAGTGCCGGTCGATCGGGTAGGGGGCCTGCGCCGGATCGAGCCGCAGGAGTCTCAGCAGTTCATCCACACCCTGCACACCCTGGGCGAGCAGCGATTGCCAGCGCGGCGGCTGTGTCGGGGAAATGCTTCGGGTTATCATGGCGCTCCTGCGGTATCCGTCACGGTTGTTCGGGATGGATGCAAAACGACGCATTTTGACACCCCAGCGGGTCTTTTGGCGGCGCCTTGGGCGCTTTCCGTCGATCCGCTCCATTTTGTTGACGGGACATCCATGGCAATTTACAGCACCAATGAATTCAAAGGCGGCCTCAAGGTCATGCTCGACGGCGACCCGTGCAGCATCCTGGAAAACGAGTTCGTCAAGCCCGGCAAGGGCCAGGCATTCAACCGCGTCAAATTCCGCAACCTCAAGACCGGTCGGGTGATCGAGCGCACCTTCAAGTCGGGGGACACCATCGAATCAGCCGATGTGGTGGAAGTGGAAATGCAGTTCCTCTACAGCGATGCGGACAGCTGGCACTTCATGGTCACCGACACCTTCGAGCAACATGCTGCCACTCCCGCCGCGGTGGGTGAGTCGGCCAAGTGGATCAAGCCCGAGGATCTGTGCACCGTCATGCTTTACAACAACATGCCGCTGAGCGTGACCCCGCCCAATTTCGTGGTGCTGCGCATTGCCGAGACCGATCCGGGGATGCGCGGCGACACCGCCAGCGGCGGCGGCAAGCCGGCGACCCTGGAAACCGGCGCCGTGGTGCGGGTGCCCTTGTTCGTGGAGCAGGGTGAGTTGATCAAAGCCGACACCCGCACCGGCGAATACGTTTCCCGCGTCAAGGAGTAATCCTTGCGCAGCGCCGGGTGCTGGCGGCCCAGCGCATCCTTGCAGGTCTTGCAGGCGCGCGCCCGGATGCTGGCCCGCATCCGGGCCTTTTTCGATGCGCGCGGCGCGTGGGAGGTGGAAACGCCGCTGTTTGCTGCCGCCTGTGCCAGCGATCCCCATCTGCAAGCCATCCGGCTGGCCGATTCCCCATGGGGGCCACGCTACTGGCAGACCTCCCCCGAGGCGCACATGAAGCGCTTGCTGGCGGCCGGCTCGGGTGCGATCTACCAGATCTACCGAGCGGCACGGGCAGGGGAGCGGGGACGTTTCCACCACCCCGAATTCACCCTGCTGGAATGGTATCGGCCGGGCTTCGACCACCGCGCCCTGATGGTCGAGGTGGATGCGCTGCTGCGTGCGCTGCTGATCGAGGGACCGCAGCTCGGGTTGACCGAAACCCTGACCTACCGCGATGCCTTCCAACGCCATGCGGGGCTGGATCCGTTCGTGGTCGATGCGGCGCAATGTCGTGCCCAGTTGGCCGCCGCCGGAGTCGGCTTGTCAGCGGGCGCTGCTGACCTGGACCGGGACGGTTGGCTCGACCTGGTCATGACCCATTGCGTCGCGCCCCATTTGGGCCGGGCGGGGCCCTGTTTCATCACGGACTATCCCGCCTCGCAGGCCGCGATGGCCCGGTTGCTGCCCGGCGAGCCGCAGGTGGCCGCCCGTTTCGAGCTGTATCTGCATGGCCTGGAGCTGGCCAATGGCTATCATGAACTCAGCGATGAACCGGAACAGCGGGCCCGCATTGCAGGTGACCTGGCTTGGCGCGCTGCGCATGGTCTACCGCCGGTGCCGGTGGACGAGGCACTCCTGGCGGCGCTGGCGGCTGGTTTGCCCGATTGCGCCGGAGTTGCGCTGGGGGTGGATCGACTGGTCATGATCGCCACGGATGCGTCCGATATCGACGCCGTCCTGGCCTTCCCTGTCGAGCGGGCTTGAAGCGGAAACATTCCGGGCTGATGATGCGAAACGATCCGTTGCGGGGAGGATGCCATGGAAGGACACTACGAGTTCGTCGGGCGCTTTGAGCCGGTCCTGCGGTTTGCCGCGCCCCCCGTGGACGCGGCCTGGTGGTTCATCTGCGATGGCGCGCGCCTGCTGGTGAACCGCCAGCCCGACGGCAGCTGGAGCGTGCCCCTCGTGCGTCAGCCGGCCTGGTTGGGGCTGCCTCTGGATCAAACGCCGCATCCCCTGGGCTATCTGGATGGCGTGCCCTGCTACGGTCTGGGTGCCGATGGCAGTGTCAGCCCCGCCGACCCGAACGGGCAGTGGATGGACCTGCGCCGCCTGTTCGATCGTTTGCCCGCCGATCTCTTTCTGCTGGCTGGACGGGCCATTCAGATCGTGGCTTGGGATCGCACCCACCGCTATTGCGGCCACTGCGGTACGGCGCTCGTCTTTGCCGAAAACGATCGCGCCAAGCAATGTCCCGCCTGCAGCCTGCGCCAGTTTCCACGTCTGGCGCCGGCGGTCATGGCCATGGTGGTGCGGGGTTCGGAGGTATTGCTGGCGCGCGGCCCGGAGTTTCCGGTGGGGCTGTTCAGCATCCTGGCCGGCTTCGTGGAGCCGGGGGAGACGCTGGAGGCCTGTGTGCGCCGCGAGGTGTACGAGGAAGTGGGCATTTTTGTCGGCCCCATGCGCTACTTGGGATCCCAGTCCTGGCCCTTTCCGCATTCCCTGATGATCGGTTTTG
>WOZT01000126.1 GCA_011620145.1 Gammaproteobacteria bacterium
GACAGCCCCGGATTCTCACCGGGTTCCCCTCTGCAAACCCAAGATATGGTTTGCGGCGGATGACGAGGATCAATATATGGTGTTTTGACGCGACTGACAACTGGCTGTGGCGACGTGACAGAGAGCCAGAAAAAAGCCCCCTGTAGTAGGGGGCTTAGGGATGAACAGGAGATCTGTGATTGTTGTTTTGTTGAGCTAAGGCCAGGTGTGTGTTGTGTTGTGCGTCCTTGCACCCTGACTCAGGCAATCGCCATGCCAGACTTCGAAAACCCTTCAATGGCGCCACCCTCGGCGGGTTGATCATCCAATGTGACGGGATCCGGACTGACTGGAGGGGACAGGAAGTGACGTGACGGGTTGGGCTGTATCGCCCTGTGGTCGATGCGATATACCGCGAGGATTCAGACGGCGTTTGGCGAGAGGCTGGTCGAGTCGGAGTAGCCCCGATCGGTCGGTATGTCCACGCCCGCTGTCATTGCGCGACAGCAGAGGAGAGCCTTGGCTCGCTGAGTTTGAGTAGAGGATGCGTTTGAGGTCATGTCTGAGTTTGTTGACGAGTGAGCCAGAGCCAACGTGGCGCGGGGCGGCGGACGCCTTGGGGACAAGTCCAGATGACGTGCCAGTCCTGCGGCGCCAGAGCTTCGCTCCAGTGGATCACAGCGTCGGTTTCCACTGCGCCGCCAGGGTGGCCGGAGTAGGCCACCACGCTGATGGCGCCATCACGGGACAACAGATCGGTGCAGGCATTGAGGGCTGCCAGGGTGGTGGCGGGGGCGGTCACGATGTGGTGGTCGGAGCCCGGCCGATAGCCCAAGTTGAATACGGCAACCCGCAGCCGGCCCTGCAGTCCGGCGGGCAACAACGCGGATAACCGGGCATGGTCTGCGCAATGGAATCGTACTGGAGCCAGCAGGCCGAGCATTGTCAGGCGCGCGTGGGTCTGGGCAATGGCCTCCTGTTGCAGGTCGAAGGCGTGAACCTGCCCGCTTGATCCCACGATCTGAGCCAACAGTGCGGTGTCGTGTCCATTGCCGCAGGTGGCATCCAGCGCGATGTCACCGGCGCGCAGATGGCCAGCCAGGGCGCGATGGACACGGTGCGTCAGCATTTCAGAAGGAAGGGAGGTGGGCAGCATAACGAAGAAGGTCCAAGGCGGGCGGCAAGGGCGTGTCGTTGACCAGATGCTGGCTGAGCTGAATGGCGCTGTCGGGCGCGCGCAGGATGCCCCGACTGCCCAAGCCGTTGAAGATTGCCAACCAGGATTGCTTGGGGTGACGCCCCAGGACGGGTTCCCGGTCGGGCGGTGCCATGCGGGTGCCGGCGAAATGCCCGAGTACTTCAATGGACAGAGGCGCGCTCAAGCGCGCGGCCAAGGCGCTCAGCAAGGCATTGCGGCCCGCTACCGTGGGGCCGGATGCGGCGTGTCCGGGAGAGTGGGTGGCGCCGAGCCAATAACGCTGTTCGCCCAGGGGCAGCAGGGTGAAGCCTGCGCTGACCGCTTCGATCAGATCGATCGGCAGCTTGAGGACCAGGCTTTCGCCGCCATCGGCCTGAAGCGGTAAGGCGCGCCAGTAGGGGTTTTGGGCGACGGCAGCGCCTTCACAGGACACCACACAGCCGACGGTATGTCCCTGCCAGCGGGCGCTCTGGCCTCGCGAATGCACTGCCGTCCAGTCGAAGGGCGCGGTGGTGATTGCATTCGCAATCGACCAGCGTCCTGCCAGTGTTGCCAACAGATCAGTCAGATTCAGTCGCCAGCCGTGATGGATGTCCAGGCTGCCGAAGGGGGCGCTCAATTGGTGATGCGGAGCATCATTCTGCCAGGCGCCGCGCCAGGGATGGTGGGTTTCGCGGGCGCGATCGCGTTCTGTGGCGTCTCGGCACAACCGGCGGATGGGCGTGGGTTCGACCAGCGCGCGGCCGAGCCGCGTGCCCAGTCGTGCGTAATAGGCGCGCGCTTGCTCACAACGGGTTTGCAAGTTGGGAAGCGGTGCAAGCCGAGGTCCCGTGAGCGGATTCATGAGTCCTCCAGCCGCTCGAGACGCAGCTCCCCGACTGGGCGCATCTATCACGGCTACCCGCTGCCCGGCCTGTTCCAGTTCCCAGGCGAGCAGGCTTCCCGCCAGCCCCTGTCCCACGACCAGGGTGTCAATGACGGGCGCGGTGGGGCGGGCGATAGATGGCACAGGGCAGCTCTTGATTGAATTTTCGACTGTACCGCAATGGTTTTCTACTAGATAATCCAAAGCCGTTGGGCTTCCGAATTCGCATACACCTGCGAGTTCGTTTCACCGGCCGACAGCCCATTTGGTTTTATTGGTTCGGCCAGCGCGCAGTTTGAAGCTGTCTGGACTGCGCCGTTGGCCGTGTCAAGCGGCCGTCGATCTGCTGGCATGGGTTTTCGACAGACTCAAAACGAACGTACTTGCGAGCTGAGTCAATGGGGAACGTTTCCAGTCCTGCTTTCTAACATGGGCAACAAATTCCCGTTCGCTCTGAGTCTGTACTGAGTCACAGGACTCTGGATGAGCGCCGGGTGGTTCGACCAGCCCGCCATGACCGGTTGAGAAAACAGCATTGGGGGCGCTTTAAGGTGTTACGAATGCTTGCCTTGGCGACTGCTTTATTTTTTCAAATTTTTTGATCGTACACGACAAATCTGGAAATTTTTCGATGGATGAATGGCTGACCTGGATTTATGAGCCTGAGGCGTGGATTGCCCTTGTCACGCTGATCCTGCTGGAAATCGTGCTGGGAATCGACAACATCATTTTCATTTCCATTCTCTCGGATCGGCTGCCGGTGGAGCAGCGGCCGCGTGCCCGGCAATTGGGTCTGGCCGTGGCGATGGTAACCCGCATTCTGCTGCTGTTGTCGTTGGCATGGATGGCGAGGATGACGCAACCGCTCATTTCGGTGATGGGTCTTGAGATCTCCGGGAGGGACTTGATTCTGCTGGCGGGTGGTTTGTTTCTGCTGGTCAAGGCAACCCTGGAAATCTACGACAAGCTCGAAGGCGAGGAGGGCGAGCGGGACGCCAAGGCCATGGGCGGGTTCGCGGCCGTGATCCTGCAGATCGGGATCATGGATATTGTGTTTTCGCTGGATTCGGTGATAACGGCCGTCGGCATGGCGAACCATATTCCCGTGATGGTGATCGCCGTTATCGTGGCCGTGCTGTTCATGATGGTGGCGGTCAACCCGGTCAGTGATTTCATTGACCAACATCCTTCAGTGAAAATTCTGGCCCTGAGTTTCCTGATCATGATCGGCATGGTCCTGGTGGCCGAGGGACTGTCGTTCCATGTGCCCAAGGGCTATGTGTACTTCGCCATGGCGTTCTCGGTATTTGTGGAAATGATCAATATCCGTATCAAAGGGGCGCGCGGTGTGGTGCCCGTGGAGTTGCGCCAGCCCTATACGGAGCACCCCCGGGACCCGTCCAAATCCGACTGAATTGGATCCGTGGAGGGCAGATCTTGACGTCAATTGGCGGCTGTTTGCTGGATTTGAGTGGGGTGCTGCACGTGGGCAACACCCCCCTTCCAGGTGCCCACGAGGCATTGACCCGTTTGCGACGCCTGCCGCTGGGTTTGCGCTTTCTCACTAATACCAGCCGAACCCCGCACGCTGTCCTGTTGACGCAGTTAAATCGAATGGGCCTTGAGATTGCTGCGGATGAACTGTTGACGGCGCCTCTTGCGACGCGCTCGGTGCTGGAGCAACGAGGCTTGCGCCCTTATCTGTTGATCCATCCCCACTTGCGACCCGATTTCGCGGGCTTGCCCAGGCATCGACCCAATGCGGTGGTGGTGGGGGACGCGGGACCCTACT
>WOZT01000123.1 GCA_011620145.1 Gammaproteobacteria bacterium
ACGGATCGTGTAGCCAGTTGGCTGGTGAGTTCTCTACCCTGAACAGGCAAGGAGAACTCCATGAAGAAGCGATTCACCGACGAGCAGGTCATCGGCATCCTGCGGGAAGCCGAGATCGGCACCCTGTCGATCAAGGCCCTGTGCAGGAAGCACAACATCACCGAGCAGACGTTCTTCCGGTGGCGCAACAAGTTCGGCGGCCTGGACGTGCCCGATGCGCGCCGGCTCAAGGATCTCGAGTCCGAGAACGCCCGGCTCAAGCGGCTGGTGGCCGAGCAGATGCTGGTCATCGATGGAATGAAGGAGATCGTCCGAAAAAAATGACGACCCCGTCGGAGCGACGCGACACGGTCCAGGTGCTGGTCCGTCGGGGTATCTCGCAGCGCAAAGCCTTTGGCTACCTGGGCCTGAGCCGCCGCATCGCCAGCTATGCCCCGCGCCAGGCCGGCAAGGACCAGGTGGTGGCGGAGCGCCTGTTGGCCGCGTCGCCGAAGGTGCCGCGGTTCGGCTATCGCCGGATGGCGGCCTGGCTGGACCTGGGCGAGGCCCGGGTGCGGCGTCTGTGGCGCCAGCTGGGCTTGAACATCCCACTTCGCCGGCCGCGCCGCCGCCGGTCTGGCAACGATATCCGCCTGCCGGGCGCCATGCGCCCGAACGCCGTCTGGAGTTACGACTTCGTCCATGACCAGATGGTCGACGGGCGTGCTCTGAAGATGCTGTGCGTGATCGATGAATACACCCGGGAATGCCTGGCCATCGAGGTCGGGGCGAGCCTGCGGTCGCAGGACGTGATCCTGACCCTGTCGCGGCTGATGCGGCTCTATGGTAAGCCGGCGTTTGTCCGCTCCGACAATGGCGCCGAGTTCACCGCGGCCAAGGTCATGCGCTGGCTGCGCGACGCCGCGATCGGCCCGGCCTTCATCGCGCCGGGCAGCCCTTGGCAGAACGGCTTCGTCGAAAGCTTCAACGGCAAGCTGCGGGACGAGCTGCTGAACCGGGAATGGTTCCGCAGTCGCGCCGAGGCGAACGTGCTGATCGAGCGATGGCGGCAGTTCTATAACGAGCAGCGGCCCCACAGCGCCCACGGTTACAAGCCCCCGGCGACCATACGCCGGAACGGGTCCGAACCCGATACCATCCACCCCGGACTCACCACCTGATTGGCTACAAGTTCCATACTCAGGTTATCTTCATGGCTCCATCTTCTCAGGTGTTGGAGCCTCCTCAAAACTGAACTGACCCCCAGAAGTTGGACGGTCACGATGCCGCCGGTCAGGCGGTTCACACTTCGAGTTTGAACTCGCGCTCTGTCCCCCGCCTGAGAATCGCAAACCTGCGCCCGTGGGATCAGTCTGGCTCGTGATATGCGGACCGTCGCCCAAACTTGGGACGGTTTGATTTGTCCCATTCATGGCATAGCCTGAAGGAAATCATTTCTGGACCTGTCCAAGTCGGTCAGATCGCTGGTGGCCGAACAAGGAGACTCGCCGATGATCCGTCGTCTTTCAATTCGACCCTTTACCTCCCGCACCCACAACGACTTACACAGCCGATACATGCAGATTCGCGCCCTCACTGAACGGCTATGCGTGCCGCTCGCCGCCGAGGACATGGTGATCCAGTCCATGCCGGACGTGAGTCCGCCCAAGTGGCACCTGGCGCACACGAGCTGGTTTTTCGAGACCTTCCTCCTGGCGCCAAACCTGCCGGCTTATCGCCCGTTTCATCCCCGCTACGGCTATCTGTTCAATTCCTACTACAACCAGGTCGGGCCGTTTCACGCCCGCGCCCGGCGCGGCCTGCTGGCCCGGCCCACCACCGACGAAGTGCTCGCCTACCGGGCGCATGTGGACCGCCACCTGATTGCCCTGCTGGACACGCTGGACCCAGCGGGCTGGGCGCGCCTGGCGCCGCTGCTGGAACTGGGCCTCAACCACGAGCAGCAGCACCAGGAACTGCTGCTGATGGACGTGAAGCACAACTTCCACGCCAATCCGCTGCGGCCGGCCTATCGCGAGGATCTGCCGCAGACCGCCGGCGGGACGGCCGAGCCGCTCGACTTCCTGTCGTGCGACGGCGGCATGGTGCCGATTGGGCACGGCGGGCCGGGCTTCGCCTTCGACAACGAAACACCGCGCCACCGCGTTTTCCTGCAGCCGTATCGTCTGGCCGATCGCCTGGTCACCTGCGGCGAATATCTCGACTTCATCACCGCAGGCGGTTATCAAACGCCCGAACTGTGGCTGTCGGACGGCTGGGCCACCGTGCAGGCGCGCGGCTGGACGGCGCCGCTGTACTGGGAGCAGGACGATGACGGCTGGCAGGTATTCACCCTCGGCGGCATGCGTGCCCTCGATCCGGCCACGCCGGTCAGTCACCTGAGCTTTTACGAAGCCGACGCCTACGCCCGCTTCGCCGGTCGGCGCCTGCCGACCGAGTTCGAGTGGGAAGCGGCGGCCCGAACCATCGCCGCCCCGGCCGGCGGCAATTATCTGGACCAGGACCGGCTCGAACCCCGACCGGCTGGCGCCCAGAGCGGCTTCAAGCAACTGTTCGGCGACGTCTGGGAGTGGACCGCCAGCGCCTACCTGCCCTACCCGCGCTACCGGCCGGCCGCGGGCGCGGTCGGCGAGTACAACGGCAAGTTCATGTCCGGCCAGATGGTGCTGCGCGGCGGTTGCTGCCTGACGCCGGCCGATCACCTGCGCGTCACGTACCGCAATTTCTTCCCCCCCGACGCGCGCTGGGCCTGCGCCGGCCTGCGCCTGGCAGACGACCTATGAACACACTCGCCAAACTGCGCCTGCACGACCTGGCGCCGGAACAGGAAGACTTTCGCACCGCCGTGCTGGAAGGCCTGGCCAAGCCGCACAAGAGCCTGCCGTGCAAGTTCTTTTATGATGAGGTCGGCTCCGCCCTGTTCGACCGGATTTGCGAGCAGCCGGAGTACTACCCGACACGCACCGAGATCGGCATCCTCATCGAAGCGGCGCCCCAGATCGCTGCCTTGGCCGGGCGCGGCGGGGTGCTGGTGGAATACGGCAGCGGCAGCAGTCTTAAAACCCGCTTGCTGCTCGATGCCCTGGCGCCGGACGTGTACATGCCGATCGACATCTCGCGCCAGCACATGCTGAGCGCCTGCCACGCGCTCGCGCAGGACTATCCGGCCCTGCACCTGATGGCCGTGTGCGCCGACTACACGCGACCGTTCACGCTGCCGCGCCTAGAGCGCGGCGGGCAGCGCCGGCTGGCGTTCTTCCCCGGCTCCAGCATCGGCAACTTCGCGCCGCTGGAGGCGCTGCGGTTCCTGAAGAACGTCGCCCAGCAGCTGGACCCTGGCGATGGCCTGCTGATCGGTGTGGATCTCAAGAAAGACCCGGCCATCCTGAACGCCGCCTATAACGATGCCGCCGGCGTCACCGCCGCCTTCAACCTGAACCTGCTGGCCCGCTGCAACCGCGAACTGGGCGCCGATTTCGATCTGGGTGCCTTCGCCCACGGCGCCTTCTACAACGTCGCTGCCGGACGCATCGAGATGCACCTGGACAGCCTGCGTGCGCAAACCGTGCGGCTGGCCGGGCAGGCGTTCGAGTTCACTGCTGGCGAGTCCATCCACACCGAGAATTCGTACAAGTACCGACCCGACGAGTTCCGGCACCTGGCCACGCAGGCCGGTTTCGAGCCTCGGCGGACATGGATCGACGCGGCCGGACTCTTCGGGGTGCATGTCTTACAGAAACCAGCGGATTGATCCATGAGAAATAAGACACAAAAAAGGCTTGACCGCCGGGTCAAGCCTTTTATTTTTGGCTGGGGGACTA
>WOZT01000164.1 GCA_011620145.1 Gammaproteobacteria bacterium
TCGGCGGTGAGCAGTTCGGCCGTCGGCCCCCATTCGGCCGTGCCATCGCCGCCCAACAGCAAGACCCGGTCAACGTAACGCGCGGCCAGATTGGGGTCGTGCAGGCTGACCAAAGCCGTCTTTCCGCCCTGATGGACCCGGCGCGACAGACTTTCCATGACGATGAACTGATGATGCCAATCGAGGTGGTTGGTTGGCTCATCGAGCAGCAGCACGCCCGGATCCTGCGCCAGCAGCGTCGCCAAGGCCACGCGCCGACGCTCTCCCCCTGAAAGCGCCGTCAGCGGGCGAGCGGCCAGATCGGCGACATGCATGGTGGCCAAAGCGCTCGCAACGGCCTCTTCATCCGCACGCGAAAACCCCCGCCAGAGCGACTGATGGGCAAAACGGCCGGCGCAAACCGCTTCCCGCACCGTGGTGGGAAACGATTCCGTGTCGTCCTGGAACACCAGACCGAGGCGCCGCGCCCGCGCGCGCGCGGGCCACTGTCCAATGGGTCGACCGTCCAGCAGCACCGCGCCGGCATGAGGACGACGCAAGCCGGCCAGCGTATGCAACAAGGTGGTCTTGCCGCTGCCATTGGCCCCGAGGATGGCGCCCATTTCCCCGGCGGCCAGGGTCAGATTCAGGGGCGCTTGGGGCGCATGCCCCGGCAGCATCAGCACGAGATTGCGCGCGACGAGCTCGCTCACGACTGCCCGCGGCGATTGAGCAGATACAGGAACACCGGCACCCCCAGCAAGGCGGTGACCACGCCCACCGGCAACTGTTGCGGGGCGACGATGGTGCGCGCCAGCGTATCGGCCAGCACCAGCAAACTGCCGCCGGTCAGCGCCGCAGCGGGGATCAGCACGCGCTGATCATTGCCCACCACCAATCGCAGCAGATGAGGCACCACCAGTCCCACAAAACCCACGCTTCCGGCCACGGTCACCGCCAGCGCGGTTGCCAGGGCCGCCAATACATGGACCGCCGGTTGCAACCGGTTCACCGGCACACCCAGCGCCTCCGCCTGCAAGGCGCCCCGCGCCA
The DNA here is from genome assembly GCA_011620145.1 of Gammaproteobacteria bacterium. GTDB lineage: Bacteria > Pseudomonadota > Gammaproteobacteria > UBA5335 > UBA5335 > Macondimonas. The sequence continues at coordinate 1,033 of WOZT01000164.1, forward strand.
GCACATTGAGGCTGCGTCCCAGCGGCAGCGCCAGCAGCGCCAGCAGCATCAACACCGCCAGCGCCAACCACGGCGGGCGCGCCACCGCCCCCAGATCTCCCATCAGCCAGAACAGCATCCCCGGCAGTCGGGACGGATCGGCGATGGCCAGCAGGAAGCTCACCAAGGCGCCCCAACCGGCCGCCAGACCCACGCCACTCAACAGCAAGCGGGACGGATTCCCGCCCCCGCCGCGCCGCGCCAGCCCAAACACCAGCGCCGTCGACCCCAGGGCGCCGGCAAAAGCGGGCAGCGCAACCTGTTGACTGCCGAGCCCGGCCATCAGCCCCATCAGGGCCGCCACGGCCGCGCCACCCGACACCCCCAGCACATAGGGATCGGCCAGGGGATTGCGCAGCATCACCTGCATCAACGCCCCGGACACCGCCAGCAAGCCGCCCACGGCGAATGCGGCCAGGGCGCGCGGCAATCGCACTGCCCAGATCACTTGCCGCGCCAATTCATCACCCTGTCCAAACAGCGCCGTAATCACGCGCGCGGGGGAGAGGGGCAGGCTCCCCACCATCAGGGCCACCACGCCAGCGACCAGGGCAGTGAATGCGAGTCCAATCAGGAGAGCGGCGGCGCGAGGCATGGGCCGGTATTATAGGGGTGATCGGCGCCGGTATCGGGCGCCGCCTTTCGCCCCACAAGGACGCCGCCATGACGATCAGCCCGCTGTTGGATACCGCCATCTCCGCCGCACGGGCGGCGGAGGCCATCATTCGCCGTTATTACGCCGGCGAGGTGACGGTCCGGCTCAAGGCCGACCAGACGCCCGTCACCGCCGCCGATGTGGAGAGCGAGGAAGCCATCCGCATGATCATCCGGGAGCGCTTCCCCGACCATGGTTTCTACGGCGAGGAAGGCGGCATGGAGAATGCCGACGCCGAGTGGCTGTGGTTGATCGATCCCATCGACGGCACCAAGAGTTTCGTGCGTCGCTACCCCTTCTTTTCCACCCAGATCGCCCTCATGCACCGGGGGGAGCTGGTGCTGGGCGTGTCCAACGCCCCCTTGTTCGGGGAGATGGCCTGGGCGGAACGGGGACATGGCGCATTTCTGAACGGCGAGGCGATCCGGGTCAGCGACATCGGCACGCTGGACGCTGCCACGCTGTCCACCGGCAACATCAAGACCCTCGCCGCCTCCCACGGCTGGGCCGGTTTTGGTCAACTGGTGCAGGCGATGAACCGGACGCGCGGCTATGGCGACTTCTACCATTACCATCTTCTGGCGGCTGGCAAGATCGACGTGGTGATCGAGTCGGATCTCAATATCCTCGACATCGCCGCGCTGACCGTGATCGTGCGGGAAGCGGGCGGCGATGTCACCCAGTTGGATGGCGGCCCGATCGGATTGCAGACCACATCGCTACTGGCGACCAACGGCCGGCTGCGCCACGCGGTCATCGAACTGCTTCACGCCTGAGATAATGCGACCGGTTGTGCGCCCTGGCGCAGGCTGAGAATCGGCCAGCCGCGCTGCAGGGCCTGTTCACGCAGCAGCGGATCGGGATCCACCGCCACCGGATGAGCCACCTGCCCCAGCAGCGGCAGATCGTTGTGGGAGTCACTGTAGAACCAGCTCTCGGCTGGCCGCACGCCCGCCAGCCAGTCATCCAGGCGCGCAATCTTCCCTTCTCGATAGCAGGGCGTCCCCGCCACCCGGCCGGTATAACGCCCCGCCCGTTCTTCCGGCTCGGTGGCAATCAGCGCGTCCACGCCGAACAACTGCGCGATGGGCTCGGTCACAAAACGGTTGGTGGCGGTGATGATTGCGGTCCGATGGCCCTGGGCACGATGCGCCTCAACCAGCGCGCGCGCGGCGGGCAGCACAATGGGCAGGATCGATTGCGCCACGAAATGCGCCCGCCAGGCTTCGAGCTGTTCGCGGGGGTGCTCGGACAGGGGTTTCAGGGCAAAGGCCAGGAATTCGAAGATATCCAGGCTGCCATCCCGGTAGGCGTCGTAGAAACGCTGATTCTCGGCGCGATAACGCGCCCCATCCACCACCCCGAGGGCGACCAGGTAGTCTCCCCACAGGTGGTCGCTGTCACCGGCCAGCAGGGTGTTGTCGAGATCGAACAGGGCCAGGGTCACGCGTGGATCTCCTTGTGAAAACGAGTCGAAGCATAACGAACGGCGCCTTCCGGGTCGATAAAGATCTTCAAACTATCCGTTTTTTCTGGTATCTAGGGAAGCATCCTTCAACGCCGGAGCGCTTCCGTGATCGATGTCGACGGCTTTCGCCCCAATGTGGGGATCATGCTGGCCAATGCCCGGCATGAGCTCCTCTGGGCGCGGCGCATCGGCCAGAACGCCTGGCAGTTCCCCCAGGGTGGCATTGATCATGGGGAAAGCCCGGAGCAGGCGCTGTTCCGCGAGCTGCACGAGGAGGTGGGGCTGACCGCCGAGGATGTGCAGGTGCTCGGCTGCACCCGGGGTTGGTTGCGCTACTACCTGCCCAAGCGCTTCGTCCGCCGCAATGCCTGGCCGCGCTGCATCGGCCAGAAACAGGTCTGGTTCCTGCTGCAGCTGACCGCGCCCGAGGAACGGGTGCGGCTCGATCTGAGCCCCAAGCCGGAATTCGACCATTGGCGCTGGGTGCCTTATTGGCATCCCATCAACGAAGTCGTGTTCTTCAAGCGCCGGGTCTACCGCCGCGCCTTGCAGGAACTTGAACCGCTGCTCGCCCACCCCACCGATGCGACTTGGCTGCGCTCCGTCCGAAACCCG
>WOZT01000220.1 GCA_011620145.1 Gammaproteobacteria bacterium
GGCGCCTGGCCCACCCTGTTGGTGCTGGTCACCCTCTCGTTCTTCATGGTTCGCGCGGCGCCGGGCGGACCCTTCGATGTGGAAAAAAACCTGCCCCCGGAAATCGAGGCCAACCTCGCCGCGAAATACCATCTGGACGAGCCGCTCTGGCGACAGTATCTGCGCTATCTGGGCGATCTGGCGCAGGGCGACCTGGGTCCCTCGTTCAAATACGCCGACTACACCGTGAATGAGCTGATTGCGCAGGGTTTCCCGGTATCGCTGCGCCTGGGGCTTGCCGCCATGGCGCTGGCGCTGCTGATCGGGCTGCCGGCGGGCATGCTGGCCGCGCTGCGGCAGAATCGCCCCACCGATCACGTGACCATGGCGCTGGCGATGACGGGGATTTCGGTGCCCGGTTTCGTGGTCGCGCCGCTGTTGATTCTGGTGTTCGCGGTGGGGCTGGGCTGGGTGCCGGCCGGGGGCCTGGATGGCGGCATCCGCTCCTGGATTCTGCCGGTGGTGGCGCTGGCCCTGCCGCTGCTGGCCTACATCGCCCGCCTGACCCGGGCCAGTCTGATCGAAGTCTGGCGCAGTCCCTTCATCCGCACCGCGCGGGCCAAGGGCCTGCCGCTGCGGCTGATCCTGCTGCGCCACGCACTGAAACCCATGCTGCTGCCTGTGGTGTCGTTCCTGGGGCCTGCGCTGGCGGGCGTCATCACGGGATCGGTGGTGATCGAGGCGATCTTCGGCATTCCCGGTCTCGGGCGCTATTTCGTGCAAGGGGCGCTGAACCGGGACTACACGCTGGTGATGGGCGTGGTGGTGTTCTACGGCGCGCTGATCATCGTGTTCAATTTCCTGGTGGACCTGCTCTATGCGCTGCTGGATCCCCGCGTGAGGTACAGCTGATGGATGGCACGACATCCGGCATCGAGGCCCCGCGCCCGGTCATCGGCCGCGGCCTGTGGTCCGACGCGATGCGCCGGCTACGGCGCAACCGGGCCGCCATGACCAGTCTGGTGCTGCTGGGTCTTCTGGTGGTTGCGGTCAGCATCGGTCCCTGGCTGAGCCCCAATGCCTTCGACGGCAGCGACTGGGACGCCATTCTGCTGGCGCCCACGTGGACCGGCGGTCACTGGTTCGGCACTGATTTCCTCGGACGCGACCTGCTGGTGCGCACCCTCCACGGTGGGCGCATCTCGCTCCTGGTGGGTCTCTCCGCCACCCTGGTCAGCCTGGTGATCGGGGTCACCTGGGGTGCCACGGCGGGCTATCTGGGCGGGCGCGTCGACGCGGTCATGATGCGCATCGTGGACATCCTCTACGCCCTGCCATTCATGTTCTTCGTCATCCTGCTGATGGTGTTTTTCGGGCGCAATATCTTTCTGATCTTCATCGCGGTCGGCGCGGTGAACTGGCTCGACATGGCGCGCATCGTGCGCGGCCAGACCCTGTCGCTGCGGGAACGCGAATTCGTCCTCGCCGCCCAGGCCTACGGCGCCCCCGGCTGGCGCATCATCGCGCGCCACATCGTGCCCAACCTGCTGGGCGTGGTCATGGTCTACGTCACGCTCACCATCCCCCAGGTGATCCTGGTCGAATCCTTTCTCAGCTTCCTGGGACTGGGCGTGCAGGAGCCCTACACCAGCTGGGGCGCATTGGTGAACGATGGCGCCCAGCAGATGGAAGCCGGCCCTTGGCTGCTGATCTTCCCGGCGCTGTTTCTGGCCTTGACCCTGTTTTGTTTCAACTTCCTCGGCGACGGGCTGCGCGATGCGCTGGACCCCAAGGATCGCTGATGGCCACCGTGAACGACAGACCATGAGCGCATTGTGATGAACCGCCCGGCCCCGGCAGCCACGCCTCAGTCCGTCGCGACGGCGCAACCCACGCCATTGCTTGCGGTACGCGATCTCAATGTGCGCTTCCAGACCGACAATGGCCCGGTGGAGGCGGTGCGCGAGCTCAGCTTCACCCTGGCCCAGGGAGAGGCCCTGGCGCTGGTGGGCGAGTCGGGTTCAGGCAAGACCCAGAGCGCAATGGCCCTGCTCGGCCTGCTGGCCGACAATGGGCGCGCCGCCGGGACGGCATGGCTCTCCGGGACCTCCCTGCTGGACATGCCGGAGGCGGAGCTGCGCCGGATTCGCGGGGCGCGGATCGGGGTGGTGTTCCAGGATCCCATGACGGCATTGAATCCGTATCTGACCCTTGAGCGCCAGATGACCGAGACGCTCTGCCTGCATCGCGGCCAATCACGCCGCGAGGCGCGCGGCGCGGCCCTGCGCATGCTCGATGCGGTGCGCATCGCCGATGCCGCGCGCCGGCTCGACCAGTATCCCCATGAACTGTCCGGCGGCATGCGCCAGCGCGTGATGATCGCCATGGCGCTGCTGCCCCAACCCGATGTGCTGATTCTCGATGAGCCCACCACGGCCCTGGATGTGACCATCCAGGCCCAGATCCTGGACCTGCTGGGCACCCTGCGGCGGGATCTCGGCACGGCCATGCTGCTCATTACCCACGATCTGGGCGTGGTGGCCGCGGTGTGCGATCGCATGCTGGTGATGTACGCCGGAGAAGGGGTGGAGCAGGGACCCGTGGCCGCATTGCTCGAACATCCTCGCCATCCCTACACCCAGGGGCTGCTGGAATCCCTGCCCAGTCGCCAGAATGGCGCGCGGCGGCTGGCCACTCTCCCCGGCCATCCCCCCGATCCCCGCGCGCGGCCGGCGGGTTGCCCCTTTGCGCCGCGCTGTGTCCACGCCATGGCGGTATGCGCCACCGTCCGGCCCGCGTGGGAAGACGAATCGGAGACGCGCGGCCGGCGCTGCCACTGGCAAGTTCCCGGAACCGGCCCGGAAATGGGAGCAAACGCATGAACGGCGCCAACTTGCTGGAAGCGCACGATCTCGCGGTGCATTACCCGGTAAGCGGCGGCCTGTTGCGGCGCCGACGCTGGCTGCGCGCGGTGGACGGCGTGAGCCTGAGCCTCGCCGCCGGGGAGACGCTGGGTGTGGTGGGGGAGTCGGGCTGCGGGAAATCCACCCTCGGTCGCGCCCTGTTGGGGCTGACGCCGATCCATGCCGGCACGGTGGCCTTGCAGGGCGTGGATCTGACGGCCCTGTCGCGGCGGCAGCTTCGTGCCCACCGCCGCCATGCCCAGATGGTGTTCCAGGACCCGCTGGCCAGCCTCGACCCGCGCATGACGGTGAGCCAGATTCTGGCCGAGCCGGTGCGCATCCACGAGCCCGCGATGACGCGCCTCGCGATCCGCGCCCGGGCCTTGGCGCTGCTGGAACGGGTGGGCTTGGCGCCGGACGCCATGGATGGCTACCCTCACGAATTCTCCGGCGGCCAATGTCAGCGCATCGGCATCGCGCGGGCGTTGATGCTGCGCCCCAGGCTGCTCGTGTGTGATGAGCCGGTGTCGGCGCTGGATGTGTCCATCCAGGGCCAGATCGTGAACCTGTTGCAGGACCTGCAGGCCGAACAGGGGCTGGGGCTCGTATTCATCGCGCACGATCTGGCCGTGGTGCGCCACATCAGCCACCGCATCCAGGTCATGTACCTGGGGCAGACGGTCGAAGCCGGGCCGGCCGACGCGGTGTTCCAGGCCCCCTGGCATCCCTACACCCGCGGCCTGCTCGACGCCATCCCCGAACCCCAAGTGGGCGCACGGCGTGCGCCCACGGTGCTGGGGGAAATGCCTTCGCCCCTCGATCCGCCGTCGGGATGCGCTTTCCATCCGCGCTGTCCGCGCGCCCAGGCGCGCTGCGAGGGCGAGACGCCCGC
>WOZT01000005.1 GCA_011620145.1 Gammaproteobacteria bacterium
TGTCCCGGAATCCCGCCGGGACGCCGTGGCGGCCAGCCTGATTTTGATGACCTATCTGGAAGGATGACCGGCATGATTCTGTGGGACTCCCCGCGCATCGAAGCTCACCTTGATGCTTTGGCCAATGCCATCGCGGCGCGCTATGCCGCTGCGTCCCGTCCGCCGCTGCTGATTGGCATCCATACCGGCGGGGTCTGGCTGGCCCAGGCGCTGCATCGGCGTTTGCAGGCTCCCTTGGATCTGGATGAACCTGCCGGCACGGTGGATGTGAGCTTCTACCGCGACGATCTCGCGCGCAGTGGCGTGCCACCCCAGGCACATCCCTCCCAGGTATCCACCTCGGTCGATGGCCGCGAAATCGTGCTGGTCGACGATGTGCTCTACACCGGGCGCACGGTCCGGGCCGCCATGAACGAATTGTTCGATTATGGCCGGCCGTCCGCCATCCGCCTCGCCGTGCTGATCCTGCGCAATGGCCGGCAATTACCCATCGCGCCTGACTTCCCCGCAGAGATGCTCTCGCTAGAACCGGGGGAACGCATTAAACTCGCCGGGCCCGATCCGCTGCAATTGCACCTGCTCCGGAGTTCGCCGTCCGCCCATGATGCGACCGACGCCCCCTGATGTCCTGCCGCTGCGCCACCTCCTGACCACCGATGGTCTGAGCCGGCCGCAAATCCTCTCCATTCTGGATCTGGCGGAATCCTTCCTCCCGGTGGGCGCGCGCGCGGTCAAGAAAGTCCCGCTGCTGCGCGGCAAAACCGTCGTCAACCTGTTTTTCGAACCCAGCACGCGCACCCGCATGACCTTCGAGCTGGCCGCCAAGCGCCTGTCGGCCGACGTGCTCAACCTGGATGTGGCCCATTCCTCCACCCGCAAGGGCGAAACCCTGCTGGATACGCTGCGCAACCTGGAAGCCATGCAAATGGACATGCTGGTGGTGCGTCACGCGGAAAGCGGCGCCGCCGACTTCTTTGCCCGCCATGCAGCGCCCCATGTCAGCGTCCTCAACGCCGGCGACGGCCGCCATGCCCACCCGACCCAGGCGCTGCTGGACATGTTCACCATCCGCCGCCACAAGGCGGACTTCACCGCACTCACCGTGGTGATCGTCGGCGACGTGGCCCACTCCCGGGTGGCCCGTTCCCAGATCCATGCCCTGCGCATTCTGGGCGTGCCGGATATCCGCGTGGTGGCGCCGCGCACGCTGCTGCCGGTCGACATCGAAACCCTGGGGGTGCGGGTCGTTCCGCATCTGGAAACCGCGCTGCGGGATTGCGATGTGGTGATCACCCTGCGCCTGCAGCGCGAGCGCATGCAGGGAACCTTCCTGCCCAGCGAGGGCGAGTATTTCCGTCACTACGGCCTGGATGCGGCGCGCCTGGCCCTGGCCCGCCCCGACGCCCTCGTCATGCATCCCGGCCCCATCAATCGCAACGTGGAAATCGCCTCCGCGGTTGCCGACGGCCCCCAGTCGGTGATCCTGGAACAGGTGACCAACGGCATCGCCGTGCGCATGGCGGTCATGGCCCAGGTGCTCGGACGGGCGCCGGGGCAGGAGAGCGCGGCATGAATCGGCTCACCCTGAGCGGCGGACGGGTCATCGATCCGGCGCGGGATCTGGACGCGACGCTGGATGTGCATCTCAGCGAGGGCCGCGTGCTGGCGGTGGGCGCGGCGCCCGCAGGCTTTTGTCCCGATGAGCGCATCGACGTGCAGGGTCGATGGGTGCTGCCGGGATTGGTTGACCTGTGCGCCCGCCCCCTGCCGGATCTCGCGCAGGAAACCCGGGCAGCGGCGGCGGGCGGCATCACCAGCCTGTGCGTACCCCCAGAAGTCACCCCCTGCATCGACACCCCGGCGGTGGCCGAGCGCCTGCAGCACCAGGGCCAGCAGGATGCCCGCGCGCGATTGCACCTGGTGGGCGCCCTCACCTGCGCCCTGGCCGGCGAGCAACTGGCGGAACTGGCCGCCCTGCGCGCAGCCGGCTGCGTCGCAGTCAGCCAAGGGCCTGGGGGCCTGACGGACAGCCAGACCCTGCGCCAGGCCCTGGCCTATGCGGCCAGTCACGATTTGCTGGTGATGCTCAGCCCCCGCGACCCCTGGCTGTATCGCCACGGCTGCGCCCACGAAGGCGCCACCAGTACCCGCCTGGGCTTGCCCGCCATTCCCGGCGTGGCCGAGGCCATCGGACTGGCGCGGGATCTGGCGCTGGTGGAATTGACCGGCGTGCGCGCCCATTTCTGCCGCCTGTCCAGCGCTCAATCGCTGCCTTTGCTGGCCCAGGCGCGCGCACGCGGGCTGCCGGTCACGGCTGATGTCGCGGTGCACCACCTGCACCTGTGCGACACCGATCTGGCCCGCTTCGACACCCTGTGCCGGGTCGATCCGCCACTGCGCGGCATGGCCGACCGGACGGGTCTGCGCCAAGCCTGGGCCGATGGACTGCTCACCGCAGTGTGCAGCGACCATCACCCCCTGGGCCCCGACGCCAAGCGCCTGCCCTTTCCCCAGGCCACCCCCGGCATCGCGGGCCTGGAAACCCTGTTGGCGCTGGCGCTGGAACTGGTGTGGGCCGAGCACCTGCCCCTGTCACGCGCCATTGCCAGCCTTACCTGCGCGCCCGCCCAGGCGCTGGGATTGCCCGTCGGCACGCTGGCCCCTGGTGCCCCGGCCGACCTGTGCGTGGTGGATCCAGAGGCGATCTGGACCCCAACGGCACAGACCCAGGTCAGCCGCGGCCTGAACACGCCCTTTCTGGACCGGCCCTTGCGCGGCCGGGTCACCCACACCCTGCTGGGAGGGCGGGTGGTCTATCGTCTCGACGCCTCCGGGAGCGACTGGCCATGACTTCCGCTCATCGCGGCACGATCTTCCTGGAAACGGCGCGCATCGTCGCCCATCACTCGCCGGCTCCGGAACAATGGCTGCTCACGCTGGAAGCACCGGAATGCGCCCGGCGCGCCGCACCCGGCCAGTTCGTTCACCTGCAATGCGATCCGGCGCTGCCCATGCGCCGCCCCCTGTCACTGTTGCGCGTCAACCCGGATCAGGGTTGGGTCGAAATCCTCTACAAGGTGATAGGCCAGGGCACCCGGCAACTGGCCCAGCAGCAAACCGGGCAAGCTTTGAGCGTCATGGGGCCCATTGGCCAGCCGTTTCGTCCCGATCCCCAGCGCCCGCGCGCGCTGTTGCTCGGCGGCGGGGTGGGCATGCCGCCGATGATTTTCCTGGCCGACCGGTTGCGCCGGGATCCGCAGGCGAAACCCTGTGTCTTTCTCGGCTCCGAACTGCCCTTTCCCTTCCCCATCCGCCCCTCGCGGGTGCTCATCCCCGGCCTGCCGGCCGACGCCATCGGCACCCTCGCCCTGCTGGAGGACTGGGGCATCCCCTGCCGCCTGAGCAGTGCCCGTGGCCAACCCGGCTGCCATGCGGGCTATGTCACCGATCTGGCGCGCGCCTATCTGACGCCGCTCGACGCAGCAACGCGGGACCAGACGGCGCTGTACGCCTGCGGCCCCGAACCCATGCTGCGCGCGGTCGCTGGGCTGGCACGCGAGTTCGACCTGCCCTGCCAGGTGTCGCTGGAGGAATTCATGGCCTGCGCCGTCGGCGGCTGCGCCGGCTGCGTTGTCCCGATTCACACCGCCAATGGCATCGCCATGAAGCGCGTTTGTGTCGATGGCCCCGTCTTTCCCGCTGCCGCCGTCTATCCGGCTTGAAGGAAACAACCAGGATCAGGTCCAGGTTGCCCGA
>WOZT01000261.1 GCA_011620145.1 Gammaproteobacteria bacterium
GCGTTGCGGGGATTGCGGAAGATGAGCGGGGTTTCCGCGCCGCGCTGCTCGGCGGCGTCGATGGCGTCCTGTACCCGCCCGTGATGGGGTGACAGACGACAGGCGGGATCGGCGGCAGCGGCATCGCCGGCAAGAAGATAGGCCTGGCAACGGCAGCCGCCGAAGTCGACCTCGCGCTGCGGACACTCGCGGCAGGGGGATTTCATCCAGGCATTGCCGCGATACCGGTTGAAGGCGGAAGACTCGGCCCAGATGGCGGCGAGCGTGTGCTGGCGGACATTGGGAAATTCGAGGTCGGGCAGCACGCGGGCGGCGTGGCAAGGCAATGCGGTCCCGTCGGGGGCGACGGTGAGGTGCAGCCGCGCCCAGCCGCCCATGCAGGCCTTGGGCGTGCCTTCGAAATAGTCGGGCACGACGTAATAGATTTTCATCGGCCCGTCATGGCCGGCGCGGAAGGCGGCGACGTCGCTCTCGGCCTGACGCAATTGCGCGACGGTGGGCAACAAGGCGGTGCGGTTGGCGAGCGCCCAGCCGTAGTACTGGGTGGTGGCCAGCTCGACGTAATCGGCGCCCAGGGATACGGCCAGGGCGAGCATGGCGGGTATCTGGTGCAGATTCTGGCGGTGCAGCACGAAGCACAACACCATGGGCAGGCCCGCGGCCTTCACCGCGCGGGCAATGGCGAGCTTGTGGTCGAAGCAGCGGGTGCCGGCGATGCGGTCGTTGAGGGCGGCATCGCTGGCCTGGAAGCTGACCTGGATGTGGTCCAGTCCGGCGTCGCGCAGGGCGTGGACGCGGGCGGCGTCCAGGCCGACGCCGGAGGTGATGAGGTTGCTGTAGAAGCCCAGCCGCCGCGCCTCGGCCACCAGGGTTTCCAGGTCGCGCCGGGTGGCGGGCTCACCGCCCGACAGGCCCAACTGGACCGCGCCCAGGGCACGCGCCTGGCGCAACACGTCCACCCATTCCGCCGTGTCGAGTTCGTTCCGGGTGCGCGGGTAATCGAGGGGATTGCTGCAATAGGGGCATTGCAGCGGACAGGCATAGGTCAGCTCCGCCAGCAGCCACAAAGGCGGCGCCAGCGGCACGCCCGGCTCAGCGCAGTTCGATCCAGCCATGCTGGCGGGCGGTGTCGAGGAATTCATGGACATCTTCCGCCAATCCGCTTTCGTCAGGATATTGGGCCATCAGGGCGGCAATGAGTTCGCCGATGCACAACCGCCCATCGCAGCGATCCAGGATGGCCGCCGCTGGGGGGTTGAGGCGGATCATGCCTTCGGGATAGAGCAGGACGTGGCTGTTCTGGGCGGGCTCCCACTGCAGCCGGTAGCCGGGCCGCAGGGCGGGAATGCGCGCGGCATCGAATGTCGGGCCGTTCATGCCGGCGCCGCGACGTTGAAATAGGGCGGCATGTCCTGTTCATAGGCCAGCGTCATGGCATCCAGCATGGTCCACAACACATCCAGCTTGAACTGCACGATGGCGAGCGCCCGCTCCTGCAGAGGACGGGTGTTGAAGTGGGCCAGGGTGAAGGCCAGCCCGTGTTCCACGTCGCGCCGCGCCTCGCTCAGGCGGTTGCGGAAATACTGCAAACCCGCGGCCTCGATCCAGGGATAGCGCTCCGGCCAGCTTTGCAGGCGCTGCTGGTGGATCTCGGGGGCGAACAGCTCGGTAAGAGAGGAGCAGATCCCCTCCTCCCACGGCGCCTGGCGCACGAAGTTGACGTAGGCATCCACGGCAAAGCGCACGCCCGGCAGCACCATCCGCTGGCTCACAAGGGTCTCGCGGTCCAGCCCGACTGCCTCGCCCAGGCGGATCCAGGCCTCGATGCCGCCTTCCTCGCCCGTGCGGCCATCGTGGTCGATGATGCGCTGGACCCAGTGCCGGCGCACGTCCCGGTCGGGACACTTGGCCATCAGGGCGGCGTCCTTGAGCGGGATGTTGATCTGGTAGTAATAGCGGTTGGCGACCCAGCCGCGGATCTGGTCGGGGTTCAGCGCGCCGCCATACATGCGCACATGGAAGGGGTGGTGGATGTGGTAGCGCGCGCCCAAGGCCCGCAGCCGCGCCTCGAATACCTCGGGTGACCAGGGCGCATCCGCCATCGCTGCCATCACGTGCTCCTTCACAACACCAGGTCCAGGCCGTCCTCGGCGACGGTGATGCCTGCGGCATCGAGTATTGCCCGCTCGCGGGAATGATCGTCCAGAATCGGGTTGGTGTTGTTGATATGAATCAGAATCTTGCGCGCACGCGGGAAGGCCGCGAGGCGTTCGATCATGCCGCCCGGCCCACTCTGGGGCAAATGGCCCATCTCCAGCGCCCGTTTGCTGCCGGCGCCCTGGTCGATCAGATCCTCATCCCGCCAGGCGGTGCCGTCGACCATCAGCACGTCGGCCTGCGCCATGGGCGCGTGCAAATGCGGCTCGAATGCGCCCAGGCCCGGCGCGTAGAACAAGCGACCGCCGGTCGCCGTGTCGGTGATGAGCAGGCCGATGTTGTCGCCGGGATGGGGATCGTGGCGGTGGGGCGAATAGGGCGGCGCCTTGCTGGACAGGGCGTAGGCCTGGAAGCTCAGTCCCGGCGCCTCGGACACGCCAAAGACCGAACCATCCGCCACGATGGGGTGCCAATCCACGCCGCAGTAGTGGGACAACATGGGGATCACGGGAAAACCGGTGGAAAGATCCTGCTGCACCGGCGCCGTGGTGTAGAGCGCAAGACGCGGACCTTCCCGCAAGGTCAGCAGGCCGGTGGCATGGTCGATCTGGCTGTCCACCAGCAGCACCGCCGCAATGCCGGTATCGCGCACCGCCCGGCCCGGCCGCAGCGGCGGGAAGGCTTCGATCTGGGCGCGTATGTCCGGGGAGGCGTTGATCAGCACCCAGCGCTCGCCATCGGCGCTGACGGTGATGGAGGACTGGGTGCGCGGCCGCGCGGCGATCGCGCCGGCGCGTACACCCGCGCAATAGCGGCAATGGCAATTCCATTGCGGGAATCCCCCGCCGGCGCCCGCACCCAAGACATGAATCCGCATGAGGCTCTCCGCTGCCGCCCATCACGCCTTTCGGAAACGACAAGGCCCGGCGGTTCGGCCGGGCCCTGTCACAGATTGGATCGCAATCAGCGGTTGAAAATATACATGGTCACTTCAAAACCCAACCGCAGATCTTCAAAAGCAGGCTTGGTCCAACGCATGGTGTCTCCCTCGTCAATTTGTGTGTGAAACATCCTTGCCCTCTTCCTGAACAGTCGGAAGGTCAATGGGATCATCTTAGCGACCTGATCCGGGAATGCCAAGGGTCCGCCCTGATCAGGATCACGCCTCATGGGGTAGGCTGTGGGCCAGCGCGATATTCATCCATCCGCCGGGCACATAGCCGCCCATCTCCTCGGGTGGAAGATAATCGCGCTTGGTTTCCCGGGTCAGATTTTTTCGCAATTCATAACCCAGTGTGCGCAACCATTCGGGCAACTGGCTCGCGTCAAGCAGGGTATGAAACGGTTCCCCGATACGCCGCCAGATGCGCAAGCCGATGCGGCGACGCAAACGCCGCAACAAGGTCTTGGGCTGACGCGCGATCAGCTCACGCACCTGCGCATCCATGTAATCAAAGGCCACCGCAACCCCGCCCGCACACAGGGCGCGCAACTCCCGGAACACCCCTTCCACCACCGGCAGGGGCAGGTAATAGGTCACCCCCATCCAGTTGACGAAGGTGGGCAGCGCGGGATCGAA
>WOZT01000286.1 GCA_011620145.1 Gammaproteobacteria bacterium
CTCCGCGCCCCGCGCCAAGCGAGGTTCGCCATTGAAGGTCTGCCAGTGCGGCGCTTTGCCATAGGGCGGCGTCACCACGCCGGACCAGACGGTTTCCATGCTCCCCACGAAAATGGCGCCTACCAGGATCACGGCCATGGGACCGGCGCCGGTCTCGAACACGGTGATGAGCCGTTCGTTGCGGGCATAGAGGTTCGGGACCGTGCGGGCGGTGGCGTCATTGACGCTGAACAGCCGGCCCGGAATGTAGCCGGTGCGGAGCAGGGCGCCGGAGAGCGGCATGTGGATGCGGTGATAGTCGCGCGGGGAGAGGTAGATCGTCGCGTAGGATCCACCGGTGAACGCCTGTGTCAACGCTGCATCCCCGCCCAGCAGGGCGTCGAGCGCAAAGTACTGGCCCTTGGCCTGGACCAGCGTGGCGCCATCCAGAACGCCGATCTGGCTGATGTGGCCGTCCACGGGGCTTGCGACTACCCGTTCCCCAGGCGCCAGAGGGCGGGCGTCTTGTCGCAGCGCGCGGGTAAAGAAGGCATTGAAGTCGCGGTAATGATCCGGATCGGCATTTTCGGCTTCGGTGAGATCAATGTCATAGAGCGCCGAAAAGGCACGGATGAAGGCGTTTTTGAATGGCCGCCAGGTGATGCGGGTCAGCCGGTACATGATTCCGGAAAGGGCGTGCTGGGGCAGATGGTCCTGCAGCCAGGCATTGGCCTGGTCGAGGCGGCTGGGTTCGGTCATGGTTTCCTCGGCAGGCAGGGGCGCTGGCGGCGCAGCATGCAGCGACAGCGGTGAGCAGGCGACAGCAAGGGCCAGAATGAGCAGATCAAGGCGGATGATTCCACAGATGCGCATGGCTTGGCATGGTTTCAGTTCAGGGCGGTCGTTTATGATAGGCGATTACACAAAGCAAGGGATGGATGGGCATGGAGCAACTTGAACCGGTGGCGGAGGCCTTGGTCACGCTGACCGACTGCATCCGCTGGGGCGCCAGCCAGTTCAACGCCGCTGGCCTGCATTTCGGGCACGGGACGGACAACGCATTTGACGAGGCCTTCGGGCTCGCATTGCAAACCGTGCACCTGCCGTTCGATCTGCCGCCGCGCTATCTGGACGCCCGGCTCACCCTTGCGGAACGCCTGGCCATCCTGCGCCTGTTCGAGCGGCGCATCCGTGAGCGCCTGCCCGCCGCCTACCTGACCGGGGAAGCCTGGTTCGCCGGCTTGCCGTTCCATGTGGATACCCGTGTGCTGGTGCCGCGCTCGCCCTTGGCCGAATGGATCGCGCGCGGCTTCGAACCCTGGCTAGAGGCGGAGGAGGTCACGCGGATCGTGGACATCGGCACCGGCAGCGGTTGCATCGCGGTGGCTTGCGCCCTGGCCTTCCCCGAGGCGCTGGTTGATGCGGCGGATGTGGATGCCGGCGCGCTGGAGGTGGCGGCCCGCAACATCGCGCGCCACGGCCTGATGGATCGGGTTCATCCCTATCGCGCCGATGTGTATCAGGGGCTGCCGGTGGGCCGTTACGATCTCATCATCAGCAATCCGCCGTATGTCGATGCCGCCGATTTCGCCAGCTTGCCCGCCGAGTACCGCCACGAGCCGAGCCATGCCCTGGCGGCCGGCGCCGATGGCCTGGATGTGGTGCGCCGTATCCTGGCCGGCGCCGGTGCGCGCCTGAATCCGGGCGGCATTCTGGTGGTGGAGGTGGGCAACAGTGCCGAGGCCGTGGCTTGCACCTGGCCCGGCGTGCCGTTCACCTGGCTGGATTTCGAGCATGGGGAGGACGGTGTGTTCCTGCTCACTGCCGAGCAACTGGCTGAACACGCCGCTGCCCTGGGCGCGCGCTGAGACGGGGGAACGCACCATATGTCCGGTAATACCATCGGCCGCTTGTTCACCCTCACCAGCTTCGGCGAAAGTCACGGCCCGGCCCTGGGCGGCATCGTCGACGGCTGCCCGCCGGGCCTGCCGCTCGAGGAGGCGATTTTGCAGCGGGATCTCGATCGGCGCCGGCCGGGGACCTCGCGCTACACCACCCAGCGCCGCGAACCCGATCAGGTGCGCATCCTTTCGGGGGTGTTCGAGGGCGTCACCACCGGCACGCCCATCGGCCTGTTGATCGAGAACGTCGACCAGAAATCCAAGGACTACGCCAACATCGCCGACAGCTTCCGGCCCGGCCACGCCGACTACACCTACCAGCAGAAGTACGGCATCCGCGACTATCGGGGCGGGGGCCGCTCATCGGCCCGCGAGACCGCCATCCGTGTCGCCGGCGGCGCCATCGCCCGTCACTATCTGCAAACCTGCGCCGGCATCCGCATTCGCGGTTATCTGGCTCAGCTTGGACCCATCGTGCTCGATCCGGTGGATCTGGACGCGGTCGACGATAATCCGTTTTTCTGTGCCGATCCGGCGCGGGTGCCTGAGCTGGAGGATTACATGAACGCCCTGCGCAAGGAGGGCGATTCCATCGGCGCGCGGGTGAATGTGGTGGCGACCGGCGTTCCGCCGGGGCTTGGGGAGCCGGTGTTTGACCGGCTGGATGCGGATCTCGCCCATGCGCTCATGAGTATCAACGCCGTCAAGGGTGTGGAAATCGGCGACGGCTTCGGCTGTGTCAACGCCAAGGGCACGGCCTTTCGCGATGAGATCACCCCCGAGGGCTTTCTCAGCAACCATGCCGGTGGGGTGCTGGGCGGCATTTCCTCGGGGCAGGCGCTGGTCGCCAGCATTGCCCTCAAACCCACCAGCAGCCTGCATTTGCCCGGCCGGAGTGTGAACCGCGCTGGCGAGGCGGTGACGGTGCGCACCACCGGCCGCCACGATCCCTGCGTCGGCATCCGCGCCACCCCCATCGCCGAGGCCATGGTGGCGCTGGTGCTGATGGATCATTACCTGCGTCACCGCGCCCAGAATGCCGAGGTGCGCAGCGCAACGCCGATGATTCCCGCCACGCCAGAACGGTGATGGCGCCGCCCCGAACCGCGCCGCTGGCGGGGTTTTATTTCTTTCATTTTGGATTGCTTGGCCTGCTCATGCCCTACCTGCCCCTGTACCTGCAGGAGCGGGGGCTTGCGGGCCCGGTCATCGGCACCCTGATGGGGTTGCTGATGGGCGCCAAGCTGGTCAGTCCGCCGCTGGTGGGCCTGTGGATCGACCGCCGCGGTGATCTGCTGCTTCCTTTGCGCGTCAGTCTGCTGGCGACCCTGTTGGCCTGGGGGCTGTTCATGCAGGCTCGGGGCACCGTGGCCATCGCGCTCAGTTTCATGGCCTTGGCCTTGTCCTGGGATGCCACCCTGCCCGCCTTCGAGACCTTGACGCTCAACCGCCTCGGCCCGGCGCGAGTGGGCCTGTATGGCCGGATTCGCCTCTGGGGTTCCCTGGGTTTCATTGTGGCCGGCCTGGGCGGGGCGATGCTGCTGACGGGACCCATGGAAACTGTGCAGCGTCTGCCCGCGATCGGACTGGTCCTGGTCACGGGGATGGTGTTCGTTGGTTTTTTGCAGCGCTCGCCTGTGCGCATGCCCGCAGCTGCAGCTTGGCAAAGTTGGGGCGTCTTGTTGCGCCGGCCGGGGGTGGCCGGGTTGTTGTTCGCTTTGTTCCTGCTTCATCTGAGTCATGGCCCTTACTACGCCTTCTTCACGCTCTATCTGGAAGGCTTGGGCTATGACCGCCGCAGCATCGGCCTGTTGTGGGCGCTGGGGGTGGTGGCGGAAATTGGCCT